>NZ_SCOB01000016.1:0-61559 GCF_005503465.1 Microbacterium sp. 4NA327F11
GCGTTAGCGTGAGACACGAAGACCTCCGTGGTCAGGATGCGAGTGTGGTAACCCACATCCTGCCCGGAGGTCTTCGCCTACCTCACCCGTTCACAACCTCCCGGGGAAGTACACCTAGATCGCGGATGTCACCCGCGCCCGGCAGCGGAAGGGTGCGCGCGTTCGCGCCGTCGAGGTCGGTGACGATGAGCTCGGGCTTGTCGTCGGCGGTGCGCACCGACATCACGAGGTGCTGGCTCGTCGCCCGGAAGTCCTCGATGTGAGGGTTCTCGAAGACGGGGACCGCCTGGGCACCGTCGAGCCCGGTGCGGAAGATCGTGTCGGTGCCGCTGCCGCGCTTGAGCATGAAGACCGACAGCGCGGGCGTGTGGAAGCTCTCGCTGAGCGTCGTCACCGGACCTCCGCCGATGCCGACCACCCCGTGGACGGTGACGGTGTACTGCGTGTCGTCGTAGAGGGCGTTCGAGAAGCGCACGCCGATGTCGCGCTCCGACGTCTGCACGGTGAACGACGCGGCAGGCGTGACGGTGACCTGCGAGGTCTCCACCTTCTGCAGCGACTGCGAGGTGGTGAGGATGACGCGGGCACCGCCGGCCTCGACAGCCGCCTGCGGATCGACCGACACCGCCGTCACACGCGGACCCTGCACGCTCGACACCGCCGCGCCCGCGAGCGCGACGACGCCGAGCACCGCGATCACGGCGGCGAATCCGATGCCGAACGCACGCCGGCGACGGCGACTGCGACCCGAACGGGTGCGGAGTGCCGGGTCAGTACTCATACGGATCCTGCGGCTGGGCGATCGGTGTGACGCTCGAGGCGACGATCTCGAGCTTTCCGGTGTCGGACGCCGCGCGTACCGTGCCCTTCACATCGACCCACTGGCCGGTGTTCGGTGTCGAGTCCGCCCCCGCGATCGTCAGGCTCGCGGTCTGCGCATCGATGACGCAGTGTGTGATGACCAGCCGTGTCAGATCGAACGCCCCGCCGTTCTGCGCGGGGGTCACGAAGCCGATCAGCGACACGGTGCGACCCTCGAACACCTCGGTGCTCGTCGCGGTCGCGAACACGCTGGCCCAGTCGCCGACCCCGAAGGTTGCCGTGTCGCCCGTGCTGGCGAGGGTGATCGTGTCGGATCCCGCGAACAGGGGCGCAGCGCCCACGTTGCGCGACTGCGCGAGCTCGGCGCTGAGGGATGCCGGGGGCACGACGACGATCGCGACCGCCACCGCAGTCGCGATGGCCCCGCCGATCGCGGTCGCGCCGAGCCCCACCCACGCGCGCACCCCGCGGCGGGGCGCGTGCTCGTGGTCGTGCGGGTGGTCGTGGTCGTACGCGTGGTCGTGGTCGTGATGCGCGGCATCCGCCACCGCACCGTGGTCGTGACCGTGGTCGGCCTCGGCCCCGAGGGGCAGCGCGAAGCTGAGCACTGCGCCGATGAGCACGACGAACGCCATGGGCACCGCGAACCAGTACGACGACGGGTTGATGTAGAGGGCGAGCTGGCCGGTGAGCCAGAGCACGATCGTCGCGACCGCGAGGAGGGAGGCGATGCCCGCGCCCATCCACCGGGAGAAGAGAGCCGACGACCTACGCAACGAGGTTCACCACCAGACCCAGCACGAACGCGAACAGCACGACGACGACGACCGTGCCCGCGAGTACGCGTGCCGTGAACGTCGTGCGCATGAGGGCGATCATCTTGACGTCGACGAGCGGACCGACCAGCAGGAAGGCGACGATCGCGCCCGGGGTGAACGTCGACGCGAAGGACAGGGCGAAGAACGCGTCCACGTTCGAGCAGATCGAGACGATCATCGCGAGGATCATCATCGCCACGATCGAGAGCACCGGGTTCGAGCCGATGGCGAGAAGCGCCTCGCGCGGCACCAGAACCTGCACCGCCCCGGCGAGCGCCGAGCCGATCACCAAAGCCGGCATGACCGCGCGCAGCTCCACGAGGAACTGCGCCAGCGAGCGGCGCCAGCGCCCGCCCGACTCGGTCTCGACGATCTCGCAGGTCGCCCGGAACCGATCGGTCAGCAGCGCGTCGGGGTCGGGGTGGCGGCTGTAGAGCCAGCCGATGAGGTTCGCGACGACGAATCCGCCGAGCAGGCGAGCTACGAGGATGCCGTC
This sequence comes from Microbacterium sp. 4NA327F11, assembly GCF_005503465.1. Taxonomy (NCBI): domain Bacteria; kingdom Bacillati; phylum Actinomycetota; class Actinomycetes; order Micrococcales; family Microbacteriaceae; genus Microbacterium; species Microbacterium sp. 4NA327F11. Next base: position 2,137 of record NZ_SCOB01000016.1, read on the forward strand.
GTCGAACCCGAATGCCTGGTTCGTGGTGATGATGACGATCGGGTTCACGATCGGGGCGGCGACGAGGAAGGTGAGCGTCTCCGACACCGCGAACCCGCGCATCAGCAGCCCCCGCGCGAACGGCACGTTGCCGCACTCGCACACGGGGATCAGCATGCCGAGCAGCGACAGCACCGCCCGGCGGGCCCAGGCGCGGCGCGGCATCCATCTCTCGATCGCTCCGGGCGGCACCCACACCTGCACGACGATCGACAGCAGCACACCGAGCGCCACGAAGGGCAGCGACTCGATCAGCACGCTGATCGCGAGGGTCAGGCCGTCCTGCGCGCGGGTCGGGAGGGAGATGTCGAGCGCGCCCGGAACCAGCAGGTTGACGGCGAAGACGACACCGACCACGATCGCGCCGATGAGCAGGGCGCCGGCGATGCGTCCGGGCGCGCGACGGGGCTCCGGTGCCGGGGTCGACCGGCGCACCCGGGCGCGTTCAGCCGTTGTCACGCTCGTGGGCCCGGAGGGCGGTGCAGTCGGCGCAGAGACCGAAGATGTCGACGACGTGCTCGGCCTCGGTGAAGCCGTGGGCCGCGGCGGTGCGACGGGCCCACTCCTCGACGTCGGTCGCCGCGATCTCGACGGCCTTGCCGCAGCGGCGGCAGATCAGGTGGTGGTGGTGTCCCGTCGTCGCGCACGCGCGGTAGAGGCTCTCGCCCTCGGGGCTCTGCAGCGAATCGGCCTCGCCGTGGGCGGCGAGGGTGGAGAGGGCGCGGTAGACGGTGGCGAGACCGATGCCGGTGTTCTGCTCACGCAGGCGCGCGTGCAGATCCTGTGCGCTGATGAACCCGGGAGCGTCGGACAGCTCTTCGCGCACGCGATCGCGCTGCCACGTGTTCCGCTGCACCATGGCGGCGAGTCTACCCACGAGGAACGCGGGGTCAGCCGGGGCATCCGGCTTTCCCGGCGTCCTCAGAGGGCGCGGGTCTGACGCTCCCTCGCCGCACCGACGATGCGGCAGACGAGGTAGATGAGGAACGAGATGGTCGTGATGTAGGGGCTCACCGGCAGAGTGCCCATCACGGCGAGCAGGATGCCGCCCACCGCCGAGGCCACGCCGAACGCGGCGGCGAGCACCGGCACCGCGAGCGGACCCGTGGCCACCCGCATCGCCGCCGCGGCCGGGGTGACCAGCAGCGCGAGCACGAGCAGCGCGCCGATGATGTGCACCGCGACAGCGACGACGAGGCCCAGCAGCAGCATGAAGCCGAACGACACCCACGTCGACGGCACACCGCGGGCTGCTGCCGACTGGGGGTCGAGGGAGTCGAAGCGCAGCGGCCGCCACATGAGCAGCAGCGCCACGAGCACGACGGTGCTGATGACGGCGAGGGCCGTCAGCTGCGCCGACTGCACGGAGACGATCTGTCCGGTGAGAAGGCTGAAGCGGTTGGCGCTGCGGCCGTTGTAGAGCGACAGGAACAGGATCCCGAGGCCCAGGCCGAACGGCATGAGCACCCCGATGATCGAGTTGCGGTCGCGGGCGCGCACCCCGAGCCATCCGATCAGGCCCGCGGCGATGAGCGAGCCGATGATCGATCCGGTGACGATGTCGAAGCCGAACAGCAGGGCCGCCGCCGCTCCGGCGAACGAGAGCTCCGAGATGCCGTGCACCGCGAAGGCCATGTCGCGCTGCATGACGAACACACCGATGAGGCCCCCCACGAGGCCGAGGAGCGCTCCCGCCCAGACGGAGTTCTGCACCAGGGCGAGGATCGCGCCGTACTGCGAGATGCCGCCGAAGAGGGCGTTGCCGATCGCGTCGCCGTTCATCCGTGCTCCTCGCCGTGATGGTGAGGGGATGCCTCGGCATCCGGCGCGCCCACGACGACCAGCCGGTCGCCGGCGCGCAGCACGTAGACCGGGGCGCCGTAGAGCTCCGAGAGCACCGCCGAGTCGAGGACGTCCGCGGGTCGCCCGAGCGTGAAACGGCCGCCGGCGAGGTAGAGGATGCGATCGACCGAGTCGAGCACCGGGTTGATGTCGTGGGTGACGAAGAGCACCGCGGCATCCTTCTCGCGACGATGCCGGTCGATGAGGGAGACGATCGCCTGCTGGTTGGCGAGATCGAGGCTCGTGAGGGGCTCGTCGCACAGCAGCAGCTTCGGGTCGTCGGCGAGCGCCTGGCCGACGCGCAGGCGCTGCTGCTCGCCGCCCGACAGGAGTCCCACCGGGCGGTCGGCGAAGGCGGCGGCGCCGACCTCGCCGAGAAGCGCGTCGATGCGGGCGCGGTCGCCGCGCCGCGGGATCGGCAGGCCGAAGCGGTGGCCGTCGACGCCGAGTCCGACGAGGTCGCGCGCGCGCAGCGACGTCTCACGCGGGAGCGGCCGCTGCTGGGGGATGTAGCCGACGCGCCGGTTGCCCGGGCGCGTCACGCGCCGGCCGAGCGCGGTGACCGATCCCTCGCTCAGCCGCTCGAGGCCGAGGATCGCGCGCAGCAGTGTGGTCTTCCCGGAACCGCTCGGCCCGAGCACGGCGACGAGCTCACCGGGGGCGAGCTCGAGGTCGAGGCCGCTCCACAGCTCTCGGGTGCCGCGGCGGAGCGCGGCACCCGAGATGCGAAGCGGCGAGGGGGCCGGGGTCACTTGCCCAGCGCGTCGGCCAGCTGGGTCACGTTCTGCTGCATCCACTGTGCATAAGTCTGGCCTGCCGGGAGGATCTCGGAGAACTTCAGCACGGGGACGTTCGCAGCCTTCGCCGCGTCCTCGACCTGGGTCGTCTCTGCTCCGGCGGCCTGCGCGTTGACGATGACGACCTTCGCGCTGCCGTCGGAGATGAGGGCGAGCGCCTGCAGCAGGGTCGCCGGCGGGACATCCTGGCCGCCCTCGACGGCCTCACTGAACGCGACCGGAGTGACGTTGTCCAAGCCGGCGGTGTCGGTGAGGTAGAGCGGCAGGGGCTCGGTGACGAACACTCCCACCCCCGCGTGAGCGGCGGCAATGGTGGCGATGCTCTGCTCGATCGTGTCCATCTGGGTGCCGAACGCCTGCGCGTTCGCGGTGAACGTCGCCGCCTGGGAAGGGTCGAGCGCGCCGAGCTCGGTCGCGATCTTGGCGGCCACCGTCTTCATGACGGCGGGGTCGTAGAAGACGTGCTCGTTGAAGCCCTCGAGGTGGTCGTGGGCGTGATCGGCGTCGTCCTTGTGCTCGGCGGTGTTGCCGTCGGCCGGGTACTCGGGCGAGAGGGTCGCGGCGGTGATCATCGGCGCCGTGGAGCCGGTGGCCTGCACGAGCTGGTCGAGGAAGGGGTCGTAGCCGCCGCCGTTCTCGATGAGCAGCTGCGCGTTCTTGACGGTGAGCTGGTCGGCGGCGCTCGCCTCGAAGTCGTGCGGGTCCTGCGACTCGTTGGCGATGATCGAGGTCACCTGCACGGCCGACCCGCCGACGGTCTGCGCGATGTCGCCGTAGACGTTCGTCGAGGCGACGACCTGGATGGTGCCGCCCGACGACGACGGTGAGGATGCCGCCGCCCCCGTGCAGCCCGACAGTGTCAGGGCTGCCGCGGCGGCGAGCAGGGGCAGGGCGAGGAGGGTCCGGGGGGATCGCATGCGGACAGCTTATGCTTAGTGATAATCGTTCTCAAAATCGCGCCGCGGGGGACGCTGCAGCACCGGCCCCCGGCCGTGCTGCCACGGCTACTCGACCAGCAGCGCGGGCTCCTCGAGCACGGCGGCGACGTCGGCGATGAACCGGCTCATGCCGTCCCCGTCGATTACCCGGTGGTCGAACGACCCGGCGACGGTGGTCACCCAGCGGGGGCGCACCTCGCCGTCGACGACCCACGGCTTCTGCCGGATCGTGCCGAGCGCGACGATGCCGGACTCGCCCGGATTGATGATCGGGGTGCCGGCGTCCATCCCGAACACGCCGATGTTCGTGATCGTGATGGTGCCGCCCTGCTGGTCGGCCGGTGCGGTACGACCCTCACGGGCGGTCAGCGTGAGCTTCTCGAGCGCGCGGGCGAGATCGCGCATGCTGAGGTCCTGCGCGTCCTTGATGTTCGGCACGAGGAGGCCCCGCGGAGTCGCCGCGGCGATGCCGAGGTTCACGTAGTGGCGCACCGAGATCTGGGCGCCGTCGTCGCCCTCGACCCACGCGGCGTTCACCATCGGCGTGCGGCGCACCGCCCAGATCACCGCGCGCGCCATGATCAGCAGCGGCGAGACCTTGATGTCGGCGAAGTCGGGCGAGGCCTTCAGGCGCTTGACGAGCTCCATCGTGCGGGTGGCGTCGACATCCGTCCACACCGACACGTGCGGCGCCGAGTAGGCGCTCGACGTCATCGCACTCGCGGTCGCCTTGCGCACGCCGCGCACGGGGATCGACTCGACGCGCACGTCGTCGACCTCGGATGCCGCGGCCGCGACGGCGATCGTCTCCTCGCGCACCTCCGGCCACTCCGGCGTCTCGATGTTGCGGAACACGCTCGCCTGCGAGGCATGCGCGACGACGTCCTCACGGGTGACCTCGCCCGCCGGGCCGCTCGGCACGACCGAGGCGAGGTCGACACCGAGGTCACGCGCGAGCTTGCGGATCGGGGGCTTCGCGACCACACCGACCGATGCGGCGACGGGCTTCTCGGCGGGCTTGCGCCGACGCGAGTGCACCTGCTCCGCCGAGCCGTAGCCGACGAGCACCGACCCGGAGCCCTCGCCCGGATCGGCGGCCGGCGCGGCGGGTGACGCGGGGGCCGCGGCATCCTGCCCGCCCGAGATCGTGATGATCGCCGCGCCGACGTCGACGGTCGCACCCTCGGCCACGAGCAGCTCGCCGACGGTGCCCGCGAAGGGCGACGGCAGCTCGACGAGCGACTTGGCCGTCTCGATCTCGACGAGCACGTCGTTGACGTCGACGGTGTCGCCGGGGGCCACGCGCCACGAGACGATCTCGGCCTCGGTGAGGCCTTCGCCGACGTCCGGGAGGTGGAAGGTCTGGTCGCTCATCCGGGTTCCTTTCGCGGTGCGGTCTCAGTAGGCGAGGCTGCGGTCGACGGCCTCGAGGATGCGGTCGGGGTCGGGCAGGTACACGCCCTCGAGCTTCGCGGGCGGGAAGGGGGTGTCGAAGCCCGACACCCGGATCACCGGCGCCTCCAGCGCGTAGAACGCCTTCTCCGCGACCGTGGCCGCCACCTCGCTGCCGACGCTCACGAAGCCGGGAGCCTCCTGCGCGTAGACCATGCGACCGGTGCGGCGCACGGATTCGAGCACGGGTCCGTAGTCGATCGGCGACAGCGACCGCACGTCGACGACCTCGCAGCTCGTGCCCTCGCTCTCTGCGAGCGCTGCGGCCTGCAGCAGCACCGAGACCATGGCGCCGTGACCGACAAGCGTGACGTCGGTGCCGCGGCGCACGATGCGCGACGCGTGCAGCGGCAGAGCGGATGCCTCGAGGTCGACCTCGCCCTTGTGCCAGTAGCGGCTCTTCGGCTCGAGGAAGACGACCGGGTCGTTGGAGGCGATGGCCTCCTGGATCATCCAGTACGCGTCGTTCGCGGTCGACGGGCTCACGACCCGCAGACCCGGCGTGTGCGTGAAGTAGGTCTCCGGGCTCTCCTGATGGTGCTCGACCGCGCCGATGTGGCCGCCGTAGGGGATGCGGATCACGATCGGCATCGAGAGCACGCCCTCGTGGCGGTTGGTCATCTTGGCGAGCTGCGACGTGATCTGGTCGAACGCGGGGAACACGAACCCGTCGAACTGGATCTCGCACACGGGCCGGAAGCCGGCCATGGCGAGGCCGATCGCGGTGCCGAGGATGCCAGACTCGGCCAGCGGCGTGTCGATCACCCGGCGGTCGCCGAACTCGGCCTGCAGGCCCTCGGTCACCCGGAACACTCCGCCGAGCGGTCCGATGTCCTCACCCATCAGCAGTACCCGCGGGTCATCCGCGAGAGCCTTGCGCAGGCCCGCGTTCAGCGCCTTGCCGAACGGCAGCGTGGTCGTGTCGCTCATGCGTCGCCTCCGTCGAGGGATGCCTCGTAGTCGGCGAGCCAGCGCGCCTGCTCGGCCATCAGCGGGTGATCATCGGTGTAGACGTGGGCGAACATGCTGGGCGCCTCGGGTGCGGTCAGGGTGACGGCGCGCGTGCGCACGTCATCGGCGTGCGCGGCGGCGCCCTCGTCGACCTCGTCGAAGAAGGCGGCGGATGCCCCGCGGCCCTCGAGGTAGGTGCGCAGGCGCGCGATCGGGTCGCGCAGCGCCCAGCCCTCCTCCTCCGAACCGGTGCGGTACTTCGTGGGGTCGTCGCTCGTGGTGTGCGCACCGCGACGGTAGGTCACCGCCTCGATGGCCGACGGGCCCTCGCCCGCCCGGGCGGCCTCGAGCGCGTGGCGGGTGACGGCGTAGCTGATGAGCACGTCGTTGCCGTCGATGCGGTGGCTCGGCATGCCGTAGCCGTAGCCGCGGCGCGAGAGCGCCGTGCGCGACTGCACCGCGACCGGCACCGAGATCGCCCACTGGTTGTTCTGCAGGAAGAAGACCTGCGGGGTGCGGTAGCTCGCAGCGAAGACCATCGCCTCGTGCACGTCGCCCTGGCTGGACGCGCCGTCGCCGTAGTAGACGATGACTGCCTCGTCGCGCTCGGGGTCGCCGGTGCCGGTGCGGCCGTCGAACACGAGGCCCATGCCGTAGCCGGTGGCGTGCAGGGTCTGCGAACCGAGCACGAGCGTGTAGAGGCGCGTGTTTCCGTTGGCCGGGTCGAGGGGGTTCCAGCCGCCGTGGGAGACGCCGCGCATGAGGCGGATGATGCCGACCGGGTCCACACCGCGGATCGTGGCGACGATGTGCTCGCGGTAGGAGGGGAAGATGTGGTCCTGCGGTCGTGCCGCGCGGATCGAGCCGACCTGTGCGGCCTCCTGGCCGAAGCTCGGCGGCCAGAGGGCGAGCTGGCCCTGCCGCTGCAGGTTGGTCGCCTGCCGGTCGAACGCGCGCGAGGTCACCATGTCGCGGTAGAAGGTCTCGAGGTCGGTCTCGGTGAGCGCCTCGACGAGTGGCAGGAAGGGTTCTGCCGACGGCGTCGGGGCGTACGAGCCGTCGGCGGCCAGCACGCTGATGATCTCGGGGTCGGCGGGCGGGGCCACGTCGTCGAGCGGAGTCACGGTGTCTACGCTAACGCGAGCGCCGGATGCCCCTTCGCGAGAGTATCTACAACGGATGCCGCGATCTGCAGGACCTTCTCGACAGTCTCGGCCTCGCCGATCGAGATGCGCAGGCCGTCGTCCCCGTAGGGACGCACGATGATGCCGCCCTCGTCGAAGGTCGCGGCGATGCGCTGGCTGTCGGCGCGGGTGTCGAGCCAGACGAAGTTGCCCTGCGTCTCGGGCACCCGCCAGCCCTGGGCACGCAAGCCGTCGACGAGGGCCGCGCGCCGGTCGGTGAGCTCGCGCACGCGGTCGAGCAGCTCGGCTTCGGCGTCCAGGCTGACGAGCGCCGCCGACTCGGCCGCAGCCGTCACCGACAGCGGGATGGCGGTGGAGCGGGCGAGGTCGAGCACGCGCTGGTGGCCGACGGCGTAGCCGACACGCAGACCCGCGAGGCCGTACGCCTTGGAGAAGGTGCGCAGGGCGACGACGTTGGGACGGATGACACCGAGCTCGCGCAGCCCGTCGACGGCCTCGGGGTCGGTGACGAACTCGGCGTACGCCTCGTCGAGGATGACGAGCACATCGGCGGGGATCCGCGCGAGGAACTGCTCGAACTCGGTCTGCGTGACGATCGGCCCGGTGGGGTTGTTCGGGCTGCAGACGATGATCAGTCGCGTGCGATCGGTAACCGCAGCCGCCATCGCGCCGAGGTCGTGGCGACCGTCGGCGAGCAGGGGCACCTCGACGGCGGTCGCGCCGGCGATCTTCACGTGCCCGGGATAGGCCTCGAACGAGCGCCACGCGTAGATGATCTCGTCGCCGGGACCGGATGTCGCTAGCACCAGCTGCAGCAGGATCGACACACTGCCGGCAGCGATGTGCACCTCCTCGGCGGTGACCCCGAAACGCTCGGCGAGACGTGCGCGCAGGAGGGCGGCCGAGGCATCCGGGTAGCGGTTCACTCCCGTGGCACCCTGCAGTGCGGCGACGACGCTCGGCAGCGGCTCGAACGGATTCTCGTTGCTCGAGAGCTTGAACGCATCGGCGCCGGCCTGGCGTCCCTGGCGGTACGGGGGGAGCGCCGCGATGTCGGCGCGGGCGCGGATCGGGAGCGAATCGGTCACGTGCCGAGTCTAGGAGCGGGCGCACCGCGGCATCCGCGTCCGGAGCGCTTCCGGCCCGAGGATGCCGCGTGGGAGACTGCGCGCATGGGATTCCTCATCCGCGCCGTCGTGAACGCCTTCGCCATCTGGGTCGTGACCCTGATTCCCGTGTTGGGTGTCGTCGTGATCCCGTTCGCACCCGGCGAGACGCTGCAGCTGGTGATCACACTGCTGGCGGTCGCGGCGATCTTCGCGATCGTGAACTCGATCGTCGGCACGATCGTGAAGATCCTGACCTTCCCCCTCTACGTGCTCACGCTCGGCCTCTTCTCGCTCATCGTGAACGGCTTCCTGCTGTGGCTCACCGCGTGGATCACGGGGCTGTGGAACTGGGGCCTTCGCATCGACGGCTTCTGGTGGGGAGTGGTGGCGGCGATCGTGATCTCGCTCATCAACTGGATCGCCGGCATCATCATCCGGCCCCGCCGCCGCTGACGTCCCCGCCCGTTCGGCTGCCCAGCGGCCTCTGGAGCGACGGGTCGAGACCCGGCGTGGGCGTCGGCGCGGGTGTGGGTACCGCCTCGGCCGAGTAGGCGAAGGTCTCGACGCTGACAGCCGCGTCGTAGACGGCGAGCCGCTGCTCGAGGGCGGCGAGCCGCGGATCACCCGAGGCATCCGCCCGCCGTGCCGTCTCGAGATACGCGCCGCCGTCGTGGGCCGGCATCGTGACGTCGTGCGGGCCGGTGGCGGGGTCGACGACCCGACCGATCGTGACGCCACCGTCCGCGCCGAGAGCGGCCGCGCTCGGCGGAGCGGCGAGGGCGGCGATCGGGTCGTCGTCGTGCCGCACATCGACGACGAGGGTGGCCGGATCGACGTCGACGGCGACGGGGGACCCGAACGTCGCGAGCACGGGCACGTCGTACTCCCCGGATGCCGCGAGGTGGGCGGCGACCATCGCGCCCTGCGAGTAACCCGTGACCTGCACTGTGTCGCCGCGCTGCGCACCCGCGGCTTCGAGCGCCTGTGCGACGGCGGCCGACGAGGTCGACGCGTCACCCCGATACAGCGCGAGGTTCGCGGTGTTGTCCCACGTCGATGACCCGTCGGTGCCGGCGATGTACGCGGCGTACGCCCGGCTGCCGTCGGACATCGTGTAGCGCTCGATACGCACCCGCGCCTCTCCCGTGGGCACGCGCGCGTAGAGGTCGGCCAGCCCGGCGGGGCGGCCGGTCGCAGCGCCCACGGGCTGGGGCAGGAGGGTGACAGCGGGCACGGAGCCGCCCAGACGCGCGCCGCGCGCGACGCGGCCGGGCGCATCGGCACCCCGCAGTGCGCCGCGCGCACCGAGCACGAGCGCGAGAGCGCCGATGCCGAGGGCGCCGGTGAGGCCGACGATCGGCACACCCCACGCGGAGAGCTGGCGCCACACCTCGTCGGAGTGGCCGGTCGCGGCCAGCTCGGAGGCATCGGCGATGTCTGACGCTGCCGGCCATCGCGCCCTGAGTCCGTCGATCGACACGTCGATCTCGGCCACACGACCGTGGTCGCCCGAGGTCTCGGCGAGGGCCCGCTCGGCGCGCAGCTCGACGAGCTCGTACGCGGCCGCTGTGTTCTCGAGCGCGTCGGCGAGGTAGGCGACATCGGCCACCAGCACACCGGTTCCGCTCACGAGCGTCGATGTCGCCACCTCGAATCGGCCGCCGTGAGGGAACACCGCGAAGCTCAGTTCACGCACCCGCCGAGCCGCCTCTCCCGCGGCCGACGCGAGCGGGGCGAGGGCGCGCACCCGCTCGGCCGCGGCGCGCAGGGTCGCGGTGTCGACGGCGACGGCGCCGCCGGAGCGGATGTCGACGTCGCTCACGGCGCCCCCACGCCCGCCAGCAGCGTCGCCTGCACCCAGCGCGCATCATCGGCCGCGACCCGTGCGCGGCGGCGCGTGCGGTCGGCGAGGGAGCACGTGGCATCCCATCGGGTCGCGAAGGCGAGCATCGCCTCGGACTGCCACTGCAGTTCGGGGGCGATGCGGGCGGCGGCGACCGACAGGTCGCCCACCAGTTCGGCGAGGTGGTCGAACGCGGCGATCAGGGCGGCGACCTCGACGGGGGTGGCAGCGGCTGGCATACGGCCACGCTCGCGCACGACATCCCGCACGAGGCAGGTGAGAGCACGACCGGGGGACAAACCGGGCGGTCCCGCCCCTGGGCAGGAGGCCGTGCACGGGGCCAGAATGGAGCAATGCCCTCGTCCGCACCGTTCCGCGTCGTGTTCGTGTGCACCGGCAACATCTGCCGTTCCCCGATGGCCGAGGTCGTGTTCCGCACGCTCGCCCAGCAGGCCGGCCTCGGCGACCGCGTCGCCTCGTCGAGCTCGGGCACCGGCGACTGGCACGTCGGCGAGCGCGCCGACCCCCGCACGCTCGACGCCCTCGAGCGCCGCGGGTACGACGGCAGCCGGCACCGCGCGCGCCAGTTCTCGTTCGCCGACTTCGACTCGAGCGACCTCGTCGTCGTGCTCGACCGCGCCCACGAGCGCATCCTGCGGGGCTGGTCGCGGGACGACAACGACGCAGACAAGATCGCGCTGCTGCGCTCGTTCGACGCGGAGGCGGGCGACCATCTGGACGTGCCCGACCCGTACTACGCCGGCCCCGACAAGTTCGACGGCGTGCTCACTATGATTGAGAAGGCCTGCCGGGCGCTCTTCCGGCAGCTCGAGCCCGCCCTCCGTTCCGCGGGCTGACCTTCTCCCGACAGGAGTCCTCCGTGTCGTCGTCGTTCCCCGTGCAGCCCCTCAGCCCCCTCGACGGCCGGTACCGCGCCGCGGTCGCCGAGCTCGGCGAGTACCTCTCCGAGGCGGGCCTCAACCGCGCCCGCGTCGAGGTGGAGGTCGAGTGGCTGATCGCCCTGACCAACGAGAGCGCGTTCGGCACCTCCCCGCTCGACGAGGTCGCCCAGGACCGACTGCGCCTGCTGTACCTCGACTACGGCCAGGCCGAGATCGACTGGCTCGCCGAGCGCGAGGCCGTCACCCGCCATGACGTGAAGGCCGTCGAGTACCTCGTGCGCGACCGGCTCGCGCAGCTCGGTCTCGACCGGCTCGCCGAGCTCACCCACTTCGCCTGCACGAGCGAGGACATCAACTCCACTGCGTACGCACTCACGGTCAAGCGTGCCGTGCACGACGTGTGGCTGCCGAAGCTGCGCGCGGTGATCGGCGCCCTGTCGGCCCTCGCCGAGAAGCATCGGGATGCCGCGATGCTCGCCCGCACCCATGGGCAGCCCGCGACCCCCACCACCATGGGCAAAGAGCTCGCGGTGTTCGTCTGGCGTCTCCAGCGGGTCGAACGGCAGATCGCGGCATCCGAGTTCCTCGCGAAGTTCTCGGGCGCGACCGGCACCTGGTCGGCGCACCTGGCCGCCGCCCCCGACGTCAACTGGCGTCTGGTCGCGAGCCGCTTCATCGAGCACCTCGGGCTCGGGTTCAACCCGCTCACCACCCAGATCGAGTCGCACGACTGGCAGGTCGAGCTGTACGACCGCGTGCGCCATGCCGGGGGCATCCTTCACAATCTCGCGACCGACATCTGGACCTACATCTCGCTCGGCTACTTCGCGCAGATCCCCGTCGCGGGCGCGACGGGATCGTCGACGATGCCGCACAAGATCAACCCGATCCGCTTCGAGAACGCCGAGGCCAACCTCGAGATCTCCGCGGGCATCCTGCAGACGCTCGGACAGACGCTCGTCACGAGCCGCCTGCAGCGCGACCTGACCGACTCGACCACGCAGCGCAACATCGGCGTCGCGTTCGGCCACTCGCTGCTCGCGCTCGACAACCTGCTGCGCGGTCTCGGCGAGATCTCGCTGCGCGACGACGTGCTGCTGGCCGACCTCGACGGCAACTGGGAGGTGCTCGCCGAGGCCATCCAGACCGTCGTGCGGGCGGAGGTCACCGCAGGCAATTCGACGATCACCGACCCCTACGCGCTGCTGAAGGACCTCACGCGCGGGCGGCGGGTCGGGGCATCCGATCTCGCCGACTTCGTCTCGCAGCTCGACATCTCGGATGCCGCGAAGCAGCGCCTGCTGACGCTGACGCCGGCGACGTACACGGGCATCGCGTCGGAGCTCGTCGACCTGATCTGACGGCGACGGGCGAGCAGCGGCGGCTACGGAGCGTCGGCGCCCGAGTCCGCGTCGTTCTTCTCGGCCTTCTGGGCGTCCTTGGTGAGCAGCACCGGGCCGTCGATGGCCTTCGTGACCTGCGCGGGATCGACCACGAGCACGAGCAGCGCGATGACGACGAGCGTCACGACGAACGTGATGCCTGCGGCGATGAGTCCGATCACCAGGGCGTGCTGGCCCTGACCCGAGAAGCGGTCCTGGAAGAAGCCCATCGAGATCAGCACGACGACGCCCGCGAACACGGCGGCGGCGAGGGCGAGCCCGAGCAGCTGGACGGGCTTGAACAGGTCGCGGCGGGTGGGCTTGTCGGTCATGCGCGGTCCTTCGACGGGTCTGCGGTCGCGAGCGCATCGGCGGGCGCGGTGGGGCGTCGCGGCGAGAGGCCGGCGATCGCGAGGTAGACGGCGATGATGGCGGCGTATCCGCCGAACACGCCGACGCCGATGGCGGTACCCGTGAGGGTGAACGACTGGTTCGCCTCGGCGATGTAGTACGGCAGCACGTACTGCGGGCTGATGAACAGCATCCCCACCGCCAGCAGCACCGTGATGGCCCCGACGATCAGGCCGTCACGGGCATCGGATGCCGCCGCTGTGCCTCGTGCGCTGCGGCGCACCGCGCGCCAGCCCGCGATGCCCTCGATGAGCCCGGTGACGAGCGCCCAGACGATGACGAGGACGAACAGCAGCACGGTCGAGCGGATCACGGCGACACCCGCGACCATGCCGGCGACGAGGGTGAGGACGCCGAGCACGAGGGGAAGTGTGCGCTGGCCGCGGGGGTACACGAGCCAGGCCGAGAGCAGGAACACGAGGGCGGTCGTGATCGCGAATCCGCTGAACACCGACAGTCCGACCGAGGCGGAGTGGTCGGCAGAGAACGTGATCATCGCCGCCGCGATCGCCGCGAACACGGCGCGCGCCAACTGCAGGTGGCGCACCTCGAAGGCGCGGGCGGTGGGAGCGTCGGGCACGGGGAAACCTCGGAAAGCGGCAGAGTCGATCAAGTCTACGTCTCGCCGGCTGTGAACCGAGGGGTCCGGTCAGCCCCCGACGGTCGTGAGGGCGGGGTAGTCGGTGTAGCCGCGGGCGTCCGGCCCATAGACGCTCGCCTGGTCGACCGCGTTCTCGTCGGCACCCTCCCGCCAGCGGGCAACGAGGTCGGGGTTCGCGATCAGCGCGCGTCCGACGGCGACGGCGTCCGCGACTCCGGAGGAGACGAGGGTTTCGGCCTCGTCCCGGGTCGTCGGGCTCGCGACTCCGGAGTTGGCGACCACCACGCCGCCGAACCGTCGACGCAGATCCTGCACGAGCGATCCGTCGAGGTCGGGGTGCAGCACGCTGAGGTACGCGAGACCGAGCGGGGCGACCCCGTCGACGAGGGCCTCATAGGTCGCGCGGACGTCCGCGGCATCCTTCTCCCAGACGTCCTGGATGTTGCGCTCCGGCGAGATGCGCAGGCCCACCCGAGCCGCACCGACCTCGGCGGCCACGGCGCGGGTGACCTCGATCACGAAGCGGGCGCGGGCGGCGGGGCTGCCGCCATAGCCGTCGGTGCGCACGTTGGACGCCGGCGAAAGGAACTGGTGCAGCAGGTAGCCGTTGGCGGAATGCACCTCGACCCCGTCGAGTCCGGCGGCGATCGCACGGCGGGCGGCGAGCACGAACTCGTCGCGCACGATCTCCAGCTCCGCGCCGTCGAGGGCGTGCGGCACGGGATAGGGCTTCTTGGATCCGCCGGGCACCCGCACCTCGCCCTCGATGGCGATCGCCGACGGCGCCACGATGCGCGCCGTTCCGGTGATCTCCGGGTGCGAGACGCGGCCGCCGTTCATGAGCTGGGCGAACACGTGTCCGCCGGCGGCGTGCACCGCGTCGGCGACGAGCGCCCAGCCGGCCGCCTGCTCCTCGGAGGCGATGCCGGGCTGCCCGGGGTACGCCTTCGACTCGGCACTCGGGAAGGTGCCCTCGGTGATGAGCAGACCCGCCGTCGCACGCTGGGCGTAGTACTCGGCGATGAGCGGCGTGGCGACGGCGTCCGTCCCGGCGCGCAGGCGGGTCATCGGCGCCATCACCAGCCGGTTCGGGAGTTCCAGGAGGCCGACGGTGACGGGGGTGAGCAGCTGCACGGGCGGGTCCAATCGATCGGGGATGCCGCCGGACACAACCCGTCGCGGAGGTTGCCTATTCCGTCGGGCGGCGCGGCGCGGCATCCTGGTGTGCACCGCACGTTCACGAGAGGGGTCCCGATGCTCGTGCAGGTCGCCCAGCATGCCGAAGATCTGGCGCGCGCCACCGCCTGGTACTCGACGCTGCTCGCGCGCGAGCCCGTCGCGGCGTTCGATCCGCCGGGGCTCGTGTTCTTCGACCTCGACGGGGTGCGACTGCTCGTCGACCGCGCGGCGCCGTCAGCGCTGATCTACCTGCGTGTCGACGACATCGACGAGGCCGTGGCGCGGGCGCGCGATGCCGGCACCGAGGTGGTCACGCCGCCGCATCCGATCTTCTCCCACCACGACGACAGCCTCGGTCCCGCAGGCTCCGACGAGTGGCAGGCGTTCGTGCGCGACTCGGAGGGGAACCTCGTCGGGCTCGTCGAGCAGCGACTCGGCTGAGCTCACGCGGCGAGCCGCTGCCGCAGGAAGTCGACGACCGCGGCCCGGGCCGCATGGGTCGGATGCCCCGCCTCGCCCGCGTGCGGATCGGTGAGCACCGAGTGGGCCGAGGTCGGGATGCCATCGGGGTTGCCCGCTGAGGAGTCGATCTCGAACGCGCGCCAGCCCTCGCCGAGCGCCCGCTCGAACGCGGCGAAGCGGGACGCCGGCACGCTGCGGTCGGCGGTGAAGCGCAGACCCAGGGCGCACAGTCCCTCATCGCGCACGCGGGTGGCAAGGGTCGCCTCGGCGGCCTCGGTGAGTCCGGTGGCGTGCGCGCCGGCGCCGAAGGCGGGCGGCAGGGCGGGCTGCGACAGCACCGGCGCGATGACGGCCGGCTCGACGGCGGCGGCGAGCGCGAAGCCGCCCGAGAAGCACATGCCGATCATGCCGACGCCGGCACCGCCCGACTCGGTGTGCAGGTCGCGCGCGAGCGCGCGGAGGTAGGACGTGACCGGCCGATCGGCCCGGCGGGCGAACGCCGCGAACTCGCGCGACACGCACATGCGCAGGGCGGAGGCCGCGAGGTAGCCGCCGGTCGCGGGACGACCCGGAGTGCCGATGATCGAGGGCACCGCGACGCGGAACCCCGCCTCGACGAGCAGGTCGGCGAGGCCGATCACCTCGGGGGTCGCACCGGGGATCTCGGGGACCAGAACGACGCCGGGACCGGTGCCGCGTCGGAACACCCGGTGGGTGAGGCCCGCGGCGGTGAAGTCTGCGGCATCCCATCTCTCGTCGAAGCCGTCGCTCACATCACTCCCTCGGTCGTCGCCGTCGCTCGCGCGCCGCGCCGGGATCGTGTCCCGCTCCGGTGAGCTCATCCGGGTCGGTGCGGTAGGCGGCCACGATCATGGCGTTCGCGGTCGCGATGAACGGCACCGCGAAGAAGGCGCCTGCGATGCCCGCGAGGGCGGCGCCCGTCGCGACGCCGAGCACGACGCCCAGCGGATGCACCTTGACCGCGCTTCCGGTGAGCAAGGGGTGCAGCACGTGGCTCTCGACCTGCTGCACGAGGATCACGATGCCGAGCATGATCACCGCGTGCACCCAGCCGTTGAACAGCAGTGCGATGCCGACGGCGACGATGCCGCCGACGATCGCTCCGACGACCGGCACGAACGCGCCGAGGAACACGATCACCGCGATCGGGATCGCCAGCGGCACCCCGAGGATCGCGGCTCCCACGCCGATGCCGATCGCATCGGTGCCCGCGACGACCAGCTGCACGCGGATGAAGCTCGTGAGGGTGCGCCACCCGGCGTGACCGGCGGCGGTGAGGCGGGGGCGCGCCGCACGCGGCCACACGCGGACGAACCAGCGCCACATGCGGGGTCCGTCGATCAAGGCGAACAGCGTCACGAAGATCACGATGAAGATGCCCTCGATCGCGTGCACGATGCCGAGCCCTGCGGCGGCGAAGCCGGTGCCGATGTCGCTGGCGTGGGTCTGGATGTAGGTGACGATGTCCGAGATCCACGTGTCGAGCTGCTGATCGGTGATGCCGAACGGCTGGGTGGCGAGGAAGTCCTTCGCGGAGGCCACGACGGTGGTGATCTGGTGCTCGATCTTCGGCAGCTCGTAGCGGATCTGGATGGCCACGATGAAGGAGAGCAGCCCCAGCGCGGCGAAGACCGCGATCCACGAGGTGATGATCGCGAGCCACTTGGGCCAGTGATGCCGCTGCAGGAAGCTCGAGAAGGGGACGAGCAACGCCGAGAGCACGAGACCGATGAGGAACGGGATGACCACCTCGGACAGATGCACCGCCACCAGGAGCACCACCGCGAGCGCCGCGATGATCACCAGCAGGCGCCAGGCGAACGCCGCCCCGATCTTCAGGCCTGCCGGCACCGGGTCGGGTGCGGCGGGGGCCGGGGAGGCCGGCGGGGAGGCACGCCGCGAGAAGAGCGTCATGGGGTCGAACATACGCCTGTCGGGATGTCGCGGCCTCCCGCTACCGTGACCACATGTCCCCCCGCGACGACGTGATGTCCTGGCTGCTCGATTCCGACCCGGCCTTGCGCTGGCAGGTCGAGCGCGACCTCGTCGGCGCGCCCGAGGCGGTGTGGCAGGCGACGCGCGCGCGGGTGCCCCGCGAGGGCATGGGTGCCGCGCTCCTCGCCCGGCAGGACGCCGACGGCCAGTGGGCGGGCGGTGCGTTCTTCCCCGCCGACTTCACCGAGGAGCAGCGCGCCGACGGGCAGCCCTGGACGGCGACCACCTGGAGCCTGAAGCAGCTGCGCGAGTGGGGGGTGGCGGCATCCGTCCTCGACGGCACGGCGGAGAAGCTGCGCACGCACGCGCGGTGGGAGTACGACGATCTGCCGTACTGGGACGGCGAGGTCGACTGCTGCATCAACGGCTACACCCTCGCCGCCGGGGCGTGGCTCGGGGTGGACGTCTCGGGCATCGCCCGGTGGTTCGTCGAGCACCGTCAGCCCGACGGCGGCTGGAACTGCGAGTGGGTCGAGGGATCGACGCGGTCCTCGTTCCCCTCGACCCTCAATGCACTCGAGGGTGTGCTCGCCTACGAGCGGGCCGGGCTCGGCTTCCCCGAACTGACTGCCGCCCGCCACGGTGCCGAGCAGTACCTGCTCGAGCGGCGGGCGCTCTACGGTCTGCGCAGCGGCGAGCCGGTGGTGCCGTATGTGCACCATCTGGCGTACCCGTTCCGGCATGTCTACAGCGCACTGCACGCGGCCGACTACTTCCGTGCAGCCGCCCTGTTCGACGGGGTCGCCCCCGACCCGCGGCTCGCCGACGCGATCGCGTCGATCCGGTCGAAGCGGGGCGACGACGGGCGCTGGGTGCAGGAGCATCGACACCCCGGCGCCGTCTGGTTCGACGTCGACGTGCCCGAGGGCGAGGCGTCGCCGTGGCTCACGTTCCTGTCGCTGCGGGTGCTCGAGTGGTGGGATGCCGCATCCGCCCTTGCCCCTCGAGGAGCGGGCGCCTAGCGTCGGAACCGTCCACGACCGTCACCCCGTTCGGAGGCTCACATGACCACGCGTCTCATCCCCTACATCCAGTTCGCCGGCGCCGCCCGCGAGGCGATGACCTTCTATCAGGAGGTGTTCGGCGGAGAGCTGACCATCTCGACGTTCGGCGATTTCGGCATGCCCGGAGCCGACCCTTCTCACGTGATGCACTCGGAGCTCAAGGCCGACGGCTTCGATCTGATGGGCGCCGACGGTCTCGAGCCCGACCAGGTCGTGGGTGAGACCCGCATCTCGGCCGCGTTCATGAGCGACGAGGTCGAGCGCGTGCTCGGCTGGTTCGCGCGGTTCAGCGACGGCGGCACGGTGCGCCAGCCGCTCGAGAAGCAGGTGTGGGGCGACATGTACGGCGAGGTGACCGACCGGTTCGGCGTGCGCTGGATGTTCAACGTCGCCCTCCCTGGCGACGACGCCCCGCTCGCCTGACGTCGCCCACGGCTCAGAGCACGAGAGTCGCGGCGGCGCGCCTCCCGGCCTCGCGCACCCACAACGCCGCCTCGGCGCGCGCGGCCTCTCCCGACCCGGCGAGGTCGGTGAGCGAGTAGGCGGCGCGAAAGCCCGCGGTGGTCGGGTCGGCGACGAGTCGCCCGGCGACGAGCAACGCGGAGACCCCGCGATCGGCCGCCATCCCGGCGACAATCGCGGGGGCCTTTCCCGCGGCCGTCTGTCCGTCGAACGAGCCCTCGCCCGTCACCACGACGTCGGCGCGGTCGAGGTCGGCGGGGAGTCCGATCGTGCGGGCGACCTGTCCGGCACCGGAGGCGGCCGTGGCGCCCCAGGCGCGCAGCGCGAACCCCACCCCGCCCGCGGCTCCCGCGCCCGCCGCGTCGGGGTCGCCGGGCAGCAGCCCGCCGAGCCGGGCGAGTGCGGCGTCGACACGGGCGATGGCCTCGCCGTCGAGCCCCTTCTGGGGTCCGAAGACGGATGCCGCGCCGCGCTCTCCGAGCAGCGGGTTGCTCACATCCGACAGCACGACCGCCCCGCAGGTCGGCAGCGGGCGCAGGCCCGACAGGTCGAGATGCGCCAGATCGAGCAGCCCTCGTGCGCCGTGCGCGATCGGGGAGCCCGCGGCATCCGTGAACCGGGCGCCGAGCGCGGTCAGCATGCCGGTGCCGCCGTCGGTGGATGCGCTGCCGCCCACCGCGAGCAGCAGGCGCGACACCCCCGCGTCGAGCGCGGCGGCGATCGCCTCGCCGAAGCCGACCGACTGCGCATCCCACGGGAGGCGGCGCGATCCGAGCAGTTCGAGCCCGGAGGTGGCGGCGAGCTCGACCACGGCGATGCCGTGCGGAGCGTCGGGCGTGGGCGGGAGCCGCAGCCACGCGGACTCGACCCGCGCACCGTCGGGCCCGGTCACCGCGACCGGCTCGCGCACCGATCCGGGCACGGCGCGCGCGATCGCGTCGAGGGTTCCCTCGCCGCCGTCGGCCATCGGTCGGGAGATGAGATGGTCACCGGGCCGCGCCGAGCGCCACCCGGCGATGAACGCGTCGGCGACAGCGGGGGCCGACAGGGTCTCTTTGAAGCTGTCGGGGGCGACGACCACGGTGAGCGCGGTCGCGGTCACCTCGTCGTGAACGGACATGAGAGCACCGTCGCACACCAGGTTCGGCGTCAGCCGAGAAGTGTTCCCTGGTGGAAGCGCAGCGCGGGTCTGCCCGTCGAGACGTCCCAGATCGACGACCGCCGGCTGGGGCGCTCCCCGCCGATGCGGTACGTCACGAGCACGTGGGTATCGCCGAGCGCCGCGACCTGCCACTCGTCGGTCGGCGGGATCTCCCGAGCGTCCGGTTCGGCGGCGAGCGCTGCGACGATCTCGTCGCGCGTCCACAGCGCGCCGGACGCACCGATCTCGGTGAACGACGGATGCAGCAGCGCGGCCAGGGCGATCGGGTCGCGGCGCACGAGCGGGTCGAGAAGCGACAGTTCGAGCGCCCGGAGGGTCGCGGCATCCGTCATGGGGTCAGTGTGCCACCGGCGCGTCGGGTGCGCCCGGTCTCAGTGGCGACGAGCGAGCACGATGCTGTCGTGGAAGGTGCGCAGCTCGCCGTCGCGGGCGAGCGATTCGCGCTGCCGCTCCTCCGCGATGAGCACGGTCCATTCGGCCGGGTCGAGCGCGAGGGCCGCGACATCTTCGGCCGGAGTGGGGAACCAGCGCGGCGCGGGCGCGGTGGGGTCAGAGTGGCCGCCGCCGTGGCCGTGGTCGTGCGGGGCACCGCCCTCGCGATCGTGGCCGGGTGCGGGGTGGTTGCCGTCATGGCCGTGGTCGTGACCGTGCCCGGCACCCGGGCTCCCCGGCGGCGGCGCGGCATGGGAGGTGATCAGCAGGTGTCCGCCGGGCGCGACCCGCTCAGCCGCGGCCCGCAGGATCTCCTCCCGTGGCAGGTCGACGGGCGAGTGCAGAAAGCTCGCCGTCACGAGGTCGAAGGTCTCGTCGACGTCGAGCGCCGCGAGATCGCCGGCGACGAAACGAGCGGATGCCGCATCCGCCCCCGCGTCCGCCGCGGCGGCGCGAGCGCGCTCGATCGCCGTGACCGAGATGTCGATGCCCGTGGCGCGCCACCCGTGCGCGGCGAGCCAGAGCACGTCGCCGCCCTCCCCGCAGCCGAGGTCGAGGGCGGAGCCCGCGGGGAGCGTGGCCGCGATGTCGGCCAGCACGGCGTTCACGCGGCCCGACCAGACCTGCGTGCTCGCGGCGTAGCGGGGCTCCCAGAAGTCGGCGGGGGCGATCTCGGGCCACCCGTCGCGGTCGGCGTGCACCCGCGCGACATCCTCGTCGACGAGTGCGGCGTTCACCGCGGCTCCCGCCGTCGCCCCCGCGGCCATGCTCATCGGCACGTTCGCCATGGGGGTGACGACGTTGCCGGCGGCCCAGATACGCGGATGCGCGGTGCGGCCCGTCGCATCGACCTCGATCACCGAGCCTGTGGGGCTGTCGACACGCGGCAGGTCGAGACCGGCGAGCACGTCGTCGTGGGGGGTCAGGTCGCCGCCCGTGAAGACGGCGTCGAGAGCGAGCATCGTGCCGTCGGCGAGGCGCGCACCCGTGACATCCGGCCCGTCGCCCACGATCTCGACGACGCGCTGGGGCACGAGACGGATGCCACGCGCGCGCAGTCGCAGATCGTCGTCGATCGAGAGCGGTCCGAGGTCTGCGGTGAACAGGGTGACGTCGGCGCTCCACTGCCGCACGAGCTGCGCCTGATGCAGGGAGAGCGGCGAGGTCGCGAGCACGCCGAGGCGGCGGGAGCGCACCTCCCAGCCGTGGCAGTAGGGGCAGTGCAGCACGCCGGCGCCCCACCGTTCGGCGAGCCCCGCCACGGCGGGCAGCACATCGCTCGCTCCGGTGGCGACGAGGAGTGCGCGTGCCGTGCGGCGCGCCCCGTCGTCGGTGACGACCGTGATGTCGTCGTCGGTCGCCTCGACCGCGACCGCGACCGCCCGCGCCTCGATGACGCCGACGCCGTAGCCGGATGCCTCATCCCGCCCTCTCGCGAGCAGGTCGGCCGGGGGCGTCCCGTCGTGCCCGAGCACGCCGTGCACGTGGGAGGCGGTGCGATTGCGGGGCTTGCCGGCGTCGATCACGAGCGTGCGGCGACGGGCGCGGCCGAGCAGCTGCGCGGCGCTGAGCCCGGCGATGCCGCCGCCGAGGATGATCACGTCGAGATCGGGATGCATGTCGACAAGTCGACGACACCGCGGGACAATCATGCAAGTTCGTTTGCGAGATCAGCAAGGAGCGTCG
Organism: Microbacterium sp. 4NA327F11; assembly: GCF_005503465.1. Lineage (NCBI taxonomy): Bacteria > Bacillati > Actinomycetota > Actinomycetes > Micrococcales > Microbacteriaceae > Microbacterium > Microbacterium sp. 4NA327F11. Next base: position 23,952 of record NZ_SCOB01000016.1, read on the forward strand.
ATGGATGCCGCGATCGCCCAGGTCGGCCCGAGGGTGCGCGCCGCGCGGCACGCGCGCGACTGGACACTCGATGACCTCGCCCGCCGCGCGGGGCTGTCGGTCAGCACTCTCTCGCGCCTCGAATCCGGCAAGCGCGGGGCGAGTCTCGAGCTGCTGCTGCCGGTGACGCGGGCCCTCGGCATCCGCATCGACGACCTGCTGCCGCCGCACGATCGGGATCCGCGGGTGCGGCGACCCGTGATCCGCCGCGACGGCCTGATCATCGCGCCGCTCACGCACGAGAGCGCGCCGGTGCAGACCCTGCGCATCACGTACCCGGCCGACAGGCCCCTGCCCGAACCTCGCGTGCACGACGGGTTCGAGTGGCTCTATGTGCTCTCGGGGCGGCTGCGGCTGCGGCTCGGCGACCAGGATCTCGAGCTCGCTCCGGGCGAGGCGGCCGAGTTCGACACCCGCACCCCGCACGCGATGGGTGCGGCAGGCGGCGCGCCCGCCGAGGTGCTGAGCATCTTCAACGGCGATGGCGAGCGCATGCACACCCGCGTGCGCACCTCCGGCTGAGCCGGTCAGGCGCCGCCGAAGCGCTCGGTGCGCACCCTCAGCGGCGGGTGGCCGAGATCGACGAGCATGCCGGCCACGGCCTCGACGAACGGGGTCGGACCGCACACGAACACGAGCGGCCGGACGGACGGCGAGAGGGTGGATGCGGCCAGCCCCGCGGCATCCACCCGACCGACCCGACCCGCCCAGGTCTCGGGAGCGGAGCGGGTGTAGATCCAGTCGACGTCGATGCCCCGGGCGGCGAGCGCCGCGATCTCGTCGCGGTAGAGCGCGTCGGCGGGCGACCGCACCGAGGTGAGCAGACGCATCGGCGCGGCCGACGACGACGCGGCGCGGGCGCGCGCCATCGACAGCAGGGGCACCACACCCGATCCCCCGGCGATGAGCTGCACCGGTGAGGGGTCGGTGTCGTGCCAGACGAAGTAGCCGCCGAGCGGACCCTTCACCTCGACGGTGTCACCCGGGCGGGCGTCGCGCACGAAGTAGGGCGAGACCTCTCCATCCGGGACCTCGTCGATCGCGAGCTCGATCGTGGTCGACGAGCCGCTGTCCGCGAGCGAGTACGAGCGCTCGGCCCGATAGCCGTCCTCGGCCGTAAGCCGCACGTCGAGATGCTGACCCGGCAGGCTCCCCGCCCACCCCGGCACGTCGAGGGTGAGCACCACCGCGTGCGAGGCGGTCGGCCGCACCGACGTGATCGTGGCGGGCAACCAGTCCGAGGTCACGCGTAGCGCTCTTCACGCCACGGATCGCCGTGACGGTGGTAGCCGTTCTGCTCCCAGAAGCCCGGGGCATCCTTCTTCTGCATCACAAGCCCGCGAACCCACTTGGCGCTCTTCCAGAAGTAGAGGTGCGGCACGAGCAGTCGCGCCGGGCCCCCGTGCACCGGTTCGAGGGCACGACCGTCGAACTCATGCGCGATCCAGGCCTGTCCGCCGAGAAGGTCGGCCATCGGCACGTTCGTCGTGTACCCGCCGTAGCAGTGCACCATGGCGTACGCGAAGTCGCTGTCGACGGCGGCCATGATCGTGTCGAGCGACACACCGCGCCAGCTGGTGCCGAGCTTCGACCAGCGAGTGACGCAGTGGATGTCGGTGTGCACCTCCTCCTGCGGCAGAGCGAGGAAGTCGCTCCAGGTCCAGGTGGTCGTGAAGCCCTTCTCGGTGCGCACACTGAAGCGCCACTCATCGAGGTCGACGCGGGGCGTGGGCCCGGCCGAGAGCACCGGGAAGTCGTCGGTGAGGTACTGGCCCGGCGGCACCGCCGGATCGGGGGCGCGGCGGCGGCCGGTGAAACCTCGGGTGATGTTCGCCATGACGGCCCTCCGTCGGGGTGCGGAGCTCGGTGGGCTCTATCCTCCCAGAGCGGGGGATGCCGCGGGCTCGACGCGCGCATCGGGGCGACGCAGCCGCAGCACGGCGGCGAGCGCGGCGAACACCGCGACCCCGACGCCGTAGCCGTAGGTGACGGCGCTGAGTCCGAGCACCTGCACCAGGAACCCTGCCGCGACGACGGGGAGCGCCATCGCGAGGTAGGACACCATGAAGATCACGGCGAACACGTCGGCGCGTGCGGTCGCGGGGATGTGCGGCGCGAGCGAGCGGATGACCCCGAAGAACGCGGTGCCGAAGCCCGAGCCGGCCACGGCGACCGCGACGAAGTAGCCGACCAGCGATGAGGTCGAGAGGGCCACGAGGGTGAGCAGGGTGCCGACGGCGAGCGCCGACGTGCCGTATATCGTGACGACCCGCGCGCTGCGGCGCCGGATGAGGAAGGCGGAGAGCGCGCCGGAGCCGGCCAGCAGCGAGACGGCGAATCCCTGCCACAGGTGAGCCGAGACCCCGAGCTCTGCGTGCACGATGCTGGGGCCGAGGGAGAGGAACAGGCCGCCCGTGGCCCAGCCCGCGAAGATCGCCGGAACGCTGTTGAGGAACAAAGCGCGCATCGAGCGGGGCACGCCGATGCGGATGCGGAACGACGCGAGCACTCCCGGCAGGCGCGGGGCGGTCTCGGGGGCGAGCCAGACGAGGGCGGCGAGCACGAGGTAGAGCGCCGTGAGCGGCGCGAACACCGCGGTGAAGGCGTCGGGTGTGACATCCAGAAGGATGCCGGGGATGACCGCGCCGACCGCGAGTCCCGCCATCGGCGCGACGGCGTTCCACACGGCGGCCGACCCCGGGCGCGACGCCGGTTCGAGGTCGATGACCGCGGCCGAGAGCGCGGAGAGGAGGAGTCCGCTCGCGATCCCCTGCACGATGCGCGCCGCGATGAGGAGCGCGATCGAGTGGGCGTTCCAGAAGAGGAAGACGCTGGCGGCGAGGAGCACCAGGCCCGCACTGATCGCGGGGCGGCGGCCGACGTAGTCCGAGATCGATCCGGCGAGCAGCAGGGTCGCGAGGAGTGCGAGGGCGTAGACCGCGAACACGACCGTGGTCGTGGCGGCGTCGAATCCGATGCGCACGGCGAGCACCGAGTAGAAGGGCGAGGGTGCGCTGGCGCCCGCCATCATCGCGGTCACGCTCAGGATCGCGAGCGCGAAGCCGTAGGTGAACCGGCGGCTCGCCCGAGCGATCGACGTCGGGGATATCGACATCCTTGCTCCTTCAGGGTTCGAAAGATTTCGAATAGTAGGAGGCTACTCCCGTTTTCAGGATCGTCCAACTATTGTCGAACCATGACCGGCTCCGCGGACCTCCCGCACCCTGATCGCTCCGAGATCACCCTGACCGGGGTGCTCTTCGCCCTCAGCGACCCTGACCGGCTCGACATCGCCCGCCAGCTCGTCGATGGACCGCTCGACATGGCCGCCTGCCATCTCAGCGACCCGACGATCCCGAAGTCGACGAAGTCGCACCTCATGAAGGTGCTGCGCGAGGCCGGTGTCATCCGCAACGACCCTCAGGGCCGTGGTCGCCGGCTCACCCTGCGCGACGACGACCTCAACGCGCTCTTCCCCGGTGTGCTCGACGCCGTACTCGGTGCCGCGCGGGTCGTGCCCGAGGCTCGGGTCTAGCGAACGCCCCATCGAGCTCGGATCGACCCGCCACGGAAGCGATACTGAGCGGGTGACCTCCCCCAGCCCCGGCACTCGCCCCGCCACGCGCGCAGTCGTGTTCGGTGGGGGTGGGTCGACGGGCAACGCGTGGTCGATCGGCGTCGTGCACGCGCTGGCAGCGCACCGGGTCGATGTGACGTCGGCGCACCTCACGATCGGCACCTCGGCGGGCGCCACCGTCGCGGCGCAGCTGTGCGCCGCCTCCGCCGCCGAGCTCTTCGCGCGCGCCCTCGCGCCCCTCCCGACGAATCGGGCGCCGTCGCCTCCTGCTCGACGGCCGCCCGGCGCGGTGTCAGCGCAACTGGATCGCACGGCGCGCCTGATCGCGGAGGCGGCCGATCCGACCGACCTGCGACGCCGCCTCGGAATCGCCGCGATCGAGCTCGACGTCACCGGGCCGGCCGACTGGCGCGACGCGTGGCACGCCACGGTGAGGGAGCGAGTGGGGGACGCCTCCTGGCCCGATCGCGAGCTGCGCGTGACGGCGGTCGACGCTGACAGCGGCGAACCCGTGGTCTTCGACCCGCACAGTGGAATCTCCCTCGTCGACGCCGTCGCCGCCAGCTGCGCCAGTGGACGCGCGTACCGCATCGGCGACCGTCGCTACATCGACGGCGGATACCGGCGCAGCTCGGAGAACGCCGACCTCGCCGCCGGGTATGACCGCGTGCTCGTGCTCTCGCCCTTCGGCGGTCGGGTGCGCACACCGGCCGCGTGGCGACAGGGCCTCGCCCACCAGGTCGACGAACTGCGGGAGTCCGGCAGCATCGTCGAGACGCTCCTGCCGGACTCCGACGTCGAGCACCTGTTCGGTGCGAATGCGATGGATGCCGCCTCCCGCCCTGCGGCCGCACGATCGGGGTTCGCGACGGTCGAACGCCGCATCGACGAGCTCCGGGCGTTCTGGGGGTAGCTCCTGTAGGTTCCAGCTCGAGATGGCATGAAACCCCACGATTCCACGGTAGTTGGCAACGGATTCAGGGCCAGGATTCCACGCGATATGGCACATTCCTACGCATGGCAAAGAGGATCCTGTGTAGCTCTCAAGCGACTGTCGGTGATCGCAAGACGCATGCCCGGCACCTATCACCCGGCAGGATCGCTACAGTGCACGCAGTCGAATCCACCGGTCCATCGTCCGGCAGCTGAACGCAGACCGAATCGCCCATGTACTGGGCGCGTCCTGTGAAGACGGAGTGCGCCCAGTGCCCGCCCTGCAGCCCGCTGCACTGGCCAAGGCGGCCGCCACACTATCGATCGTGGTCGCTGGAGGTGCCAACAACGCGACCGGTGTCGAACTCGGTAGAGCGATACGAAACTCACTCTCAGCGATCAGAGCGCGGAGTCGCCACAATCCGTGCGGCTGAACGACTCGCGAGTCTTGCCGCAGTTGCTAGGTCCTTACCAGCGCTAAGGTGTCCGGCGAGGGTTCCTGCGAAGGCGTCGCCGGCACCGGTCGTGTCGACGACCTGCACCGGGTCGGCAGGCACGAGGATTAGTTCGGATATGTCGCCTACATAGGAACCTTGGGCCCCATTGGTTACGACTACCGATAACGCGTGGGAAGTGAGTTCGTCGGCAAGTTCCCTGAATGTGGCACCGGTGGGCGTTCGCAGTAGCGCCGACGCTTCGGCGGCGTTGACGATGAGGGGATCCGCCGATCGCAGAAGGCTACGAATCGTTTGCGTTGGGGATGCATTGATCAGTCGGTCGAGTGGGCTCGGGTTCAGTATCCAGCGTGCGTTGTTCTGCTTGGCCCAGTGCGCTGTGGCGATGGCCGACTCGAGAGGTACCTCAAGTTGAGAAATGACGATTCGCGGGCGGAGGACTGCGAGGGCGGCAGTCGTATCGTCCGCGGTGAGGCTCTCGTTCGCGCCGGGGATCACCGTGATGCTGTTCTCTGCCCCATCGAACACATGCACGATGGCCACCCCTGAAGCCTCTCGAACGGAGTGGAGGAACCTCGTGTCGACGTGCACTTGATTCAGCGCGCGCCGCAGCTGATCACCTGCCGGGTCGTTCCCGACGGCCCCGACAAGAGCGGTCCGGACGATCGCTGCGGCAGCGACGGCTTGGTTCAGTCCCTTGCCCCCGGGGTAGGTAGATAGTCGCTTCCCCAGGACCGTCTCGCCCGGAGCTGGTGGTCGACGAACATGAACGACGTAGTCGAGGTTCGCGGATCCGACGACTGCCACGTCGGTGCTAGGCAAGCCTTCGATGAGAAACCTCCTATTGGATTGAGTCAACACTCGAAATGTCGAGTGGCTGCGCAAGGGCCTGGCATGGCTGGTGGGTCAGATCGACCGACGGCACTCTACGGGGTCAGCCGCGCCGGCGCTTGTGCACAGCCCCGTCGGCGTTCAGCGCACACGGAAACCTGCGAGGGTGTCGACGAGGAGTCCGGCGAATCTCGCTCGGTCGACGCTTTCCGCGACATGCGCGGACCCGATATGGGGCAGTACTTGGGACCCTCCGCCGAAGATGGTTCCTTGCGGGTCCCAACGGATCGGTCGTCCGCGCGCCACCGGATCGGCCAGGACGACGTCCACGGATGCGGTCTTCCAGGTGACCAGGCTCGGGTCGATGAGGCTGGCGATGACGAGGGGGTCATGCAGGTAGCAGCCGCCGAGCCCGAACCGGGAATCGGTATACCTCATCCAGGGCGAGGTCGTGGCCTTGAGGAATGCCTGCAGCGGGTCGTCCTCATCGAGCAGCTCGAGCTGCTGATGGGTGAGCAACGTCGTCGATGTGACATCGAAGGGGATCAGGGACAGGTCTGCCCCTGATGTCATGACGATGTGCGCGGCGTCCGGGTCGTATCCGAAGTTGAGCTCTTGCGGCAAGCTGTCCTGAAGGAACGCTCCGCCCATGACGGCGATGTGTTTGACGGCGCGAACGAATCCCGGATCGCGGCGGATCGCGGCGGCGATGTTGGTCAGAGGCCCCAATGCTGCGATCGTGATCTGACCCGGTGATGCCTTCACCGTGTCCACGAGGAAATCGACAGCCGTTCGAGTCGTTGTGTGCCCGGTGGGTGCGAGGAAGATGGAGCCGCCGTACTCGCTCTTCCAGGCCGTCGCGTCGCGCCTGTCGTCGAGCAGCGGCCTCCAGACCGTGTCGTCCCCGCCGGGAGGGTCGTCAGCGCCGACGAAGATCGGCGTATGCGTCTTCGCAAGAGATACGAGCTCCGCCGCGGATGCATAGCCGAGTTCCCGTGGCGTGTTCCCTGCGACGATCGTTATTCCGTCCACGTGCACGTCAGGGTGTGCGAGCGCAAGGGCTAGCGCGAGCCCGTCGTCCACGTCGGAGAACGGGACCCCGCTGCCCGGATCGCAGTCGATGATGAGATGGTGACGAAGGGTCATTCTTTCGTTCCGCTGGAGGCGAGGGAGTTGGTGAACTGCCGCTGGAAGACGAGAAGGAGAATCAGGGGCAGGGCGGCGGTAAGCAGTGCGCCGGCGAACATAGCGCCGAAGTCGATCTCCGCCTCACCGGCCAGGTCGGCGATCGCGATCGGGGCGACTTTCATCGTGGGGCTGGGGGCGATGATCAACGGCCAGAGGAACGACTGCCATTGAAAGACGAACAGGATCAGTCCCGCCCCCACGAGCGACGGGCGCGACAGCGGCAGGTAGATCGTCCAGAACACTCTGAGCCACGACGCGCCGTCGATGCGGGCGGCTTCGGACAATGACGGAGGTATCCCGAGAAAGAACTGTCGTAGGAGAAAGATCGCGAGCCCGTTGCCGATGCCCGGCAGGATCAGGCCCGCGTAGGTGTTCGCAAGACCCAGGTCACGGAACATCGAGGACAGCGGGATGGCAACCGCTTCGAACGGGATCAGGAAGCTCAATACCAGTGCCACGAACAGCGCGTTCTTGAGCGGAAAGTCGAACACTGCGAGCCCGAATGCTGCGAGCGACGCCACAGTCAGCCCGATCACGACAGTCACGGTCGTGACTATCACGCTGTTGAGTAGCGCGGGCAGAAAGGTACCCGACAAGAGAGTGGCATAGTTCTCGAGCGTGAGTTCTTTCGGCCAGAACGTGTGGACGGAGAGCGGGCTGAGGTACTGGAAGATCTCGCTTCCGGGGCGGAAGGACGAGATGAACGTATAGAAGAGGGGCAGCAGCGACACCGCGACGATGGGGAGCACAGCCAGCAGCAGCCACCGGCCGTATCGCCGTTCTCTGGCCGTCGAGACATCGAGGGTCATATCAGTCCTTCCCTGGGAGGAGGCGGAATTGGATGCCGACCACCACGACGACGATGAGCACCAGGATCGTGGTGGCAGCGGATGCTGCGGGCAGATCGCCGATCTGGTAGGCGCGTTCAAAGATCGTGTTCATGATGAGGTTGGTGGAACCCTCGGGGCCTCCTCGAGTGAGCTGCCGGACCGGCGCGAACACGAGGAAGTTCGCGACCGTGTCGGCCACGAGCACGAACAGAAGCGGGCGGCGCAGCCCTGGCAGCGTGATATTCGTGAATCTCCGCCATGGACCGGCGCCGTCCAGTTGGGCCGCCTCGTACAGCGTCTCGGGAATGTCTTTGATGCCCGCGACGAGGAACGTCATCCAGTATCCGACGCCGACCCAGCTGCAGATGATAACGATGGACCACAGCGCCATGTCCGGGCTGGTGAGCCACGGGACGGCCGGAAGACCGAGTGCGACGAGCACACTGTTGAACGGGCCGTCGGGTCGGAAGAGCACGCCCCAGATGATCGCGGAGACGATCTGCGGGACCGCGACGGGAAGCAAGATGAACGTGCGCCAGAGGCCGACCAGGGGGACTGTCTGCGTCAGGAGCACGGCGAGAAGCAGCGCCAGGGCGATCTGGAGCGGGTTGATGACGACGGAAAAGAGGAGGGTCACCTTCAGCGATCCGATGAAGGTCGGATCACTGAAAAGCCGTTCGAATGTTCCGAAGCTGACATCCCCGCTTCGGCTAGTGAAGGAGCCGACCAGCGCCTCCACGGCAGGCCAGAGGCGGAGCAAGACGACTCCGACGACCGCGGGCGCCAGAAAGGCCAGGGCGGTCAGCGCGGACCGGCGTGTTCGGGTCCGTGAACGGGATGTGACGGTCCGGGTGACGGACATGTGCTGCTCTCCTCAGAGGGGTGGGGTCGGCTCAGCGGCCGACCCCACCCAATTCACCGGTACTGGGCGAGTTGGGATTCGAGTTGCTGTTGCGCTGAATCGAGGATGCCGCTCACGTCGCCACCGTTGCGGATGTCGGAAAACGCCTTGTTCATGACCGTTTCGAACTCCACGTATCCGATGCTGGAGGGACGATGCAGGGCGTGCTTTTCCGAGTCGACAGGGAAGAGGGAATCCATCGCCTTGGCAGGCTCGGGCGCGATCGCTTCCAGGCCGGCGATGAAGTCCGGATAGACGTCCTGGTTCACCGGGGGCAACGTGTAGATCTGGCTGATGAGGTTCCCGCCGTCCGTGGACATCGAGAGGAAGCGGCCGAACTCCTCCGCGGCGTCCTTATGTTCGCTGTAGGCGCTCACCCCGACTGCCCAGCTGTCCGTGGGTGTGTAGATCTCGCCGCCTGCGAAGTACGGCAGAGGGGCGACGCCCCACCCGTCAGCCAGCGGAGAGTCCTGGAACTGCTTGACTCTGGACGATGACGCCACGAAGTAGGCGATCTGACCGGTTGTGAACATCTCCGGCATCTGCGTCGCGTCCACTCCGATCGGCGCGAGACCACTCGTGTGAATCTGCTGATACCACTTCCCCCACTTCTTCCAGTCGTCCGAGTTGACGTCGGGGGTGAGATTGCCTTCCCCGCCGAGCCCGCTTGTCGCCCCGAAGGACTCGATGAGCGGCTGCAGCTGGTAGTAGCGGTCGACCTGCTCGAATCCGAGCCCGTACGCGGCTCCTGCCTCTTTGGCGCGCTGTGCGTCCGCGAGGACCTGTTCCCATGTCAGTCGTGACGAATCGTCGCTGGACGGCGGGGTGATGCCGGCCTGCTCCAGCAGCGCCTTGTTGTAGAGCAGGAATCCGTCTGAGGACCAGAGCGGGTACGAGTACTGCTTGCCCTCCCACGTCACCGACTGGACGCCAGGCTCGGAAAGGCTCACCGGGGGATCTGCGAAGTCGCTGCTCACGTCCAGCAGATATCCGTCGGTGACCATGGCGGGCAGACGGGGCGGGTCGACTGCGATCACATCGATCGAGGTGTCTCCGGAGCCGAGGCGGGCCTGCGTCTGGGAGACCAGCTGGTCAAAGGGCACCGACTCGGAGGACACGGTGATGTTGGGGTGGGCGTCTTCGAAGGCCGCGATCGCGTCGTCGAATCCTTCCCCGAAGATGTGCAGGAACGTGATGGTCACGTCGCCGCCCTCCGAGGAGTCGGGTGTTCCGCTGGCGGTGCACGCGGTGACGAGCGTGGCCGTGGCGAATACTGCCGCCGCCGCGGCCCATCGAGTTGTCTTCATTCGTAGCTCCTTTGCTGTGTGTTGACTGCGGTGTGTGCTTCCAGGTCTCCTCCAGGGTGAGGAGGGCTGTGTGCGGGGTCGGCTTCACGAGCCGACCCGCTCGACCGGCCCAGGATGAGCCGGTGCGGGATGGTGACACGGCTGGGGGCTGTGTGCCGGGAGCCGGTGACCATGTCCATGGTCTGCCGGGCGATCTGGTCGACCGGCTGCAGCACCGAGGTGAGCGGCGGCCGCGTGTACCGGCCGTCGTCGGTGCCGTCCAGGGAGACCATCGCCACGTCGGCGGGCACCCTGACCGACCGGTCCAGCAGAGCCGCGAGAAGGCCGATCGCTTGCTGGTCGCTGGAGACGAACACCGCATCGGGCCGATCCGGCAGCTGACTGATCGTCGATCCGATCTCGTAGCCGCTCTGCTTGGAGAACTCACCCGAGAAGTTCCACGCGGGGACTTCTTCGATGCCATGGTCTTGCAACGCGGCTCGGAACCCGGCGAGCCTCTGCGCCGCAACACCGAGTCCGTGCGGTCCTCCGACGAACCCGACGCGGCGGTGTCCGGCCTCGATCAAAAACTCGGTACCGTGTCGGGCCGCCGCGTAGTTGTCGATGCATACCGAAGAGAACTCCGGACTGCTGTTGCCACGGTCGAGCATCACGACAGGCACCCCATAGCGTGTCGCCGCTTCCAGGTGCGGCGAGTCGTCCACGCCGACCACGATGAGCGCACGAACACGCTGCTCCAGGAAGGTGGCGAGCAGTCGCTGTTCACGGTCTTTGTCCCCGCCCGAGTCGCCCAGCAGCAACGTCAGGCCATGCCGCATCGCCTCGTCCTGGAGTGCGTGCGCCAGTGACGCGAAGAACGGGTTGGAAATGTCCGGGAGCAGGAGACCACAGGCGAATGTTCGTGAGCCCGCCAGTGCTTGCGCGCTGCGATTGGGAACGTACCCCAGTTCCTCGATGGCTCGTTGCACGCGCTGGCGGGTGGCAGGAGCGACGGATCTCGGGCCGTCATTGACGACGTAGCTGACGACCGCCACCGAGGTGCCCGCACGTGCGGCGACGTCGGCGCGGGTGACAAACGTCATTTCCGTGCACTCCGCGTGTCGTGGGCAGGTTGCGTCGACCAGTGCGCGGCGCACTGCCTAGAGGTGGCATCCGCTGGGACAATCGTCGCCACCGCCTCCGACGAGCGGGGAAGCATCCTCATCGACTGCATTCCAATCTGCAACATGACGCATCTACGCGCGTAGCACTTCTCAGAGATTAGTTCTGTTGAGCAGATAAAGCAAGCCCATGATGCTGTCGTCGGTGGAGATAGTGGGCCGGGCCGGTCATACCGGATTCCAACGATCAGCAACAGAGAGACCGTCGTCGCCTTGCTTCTAGAGCGTGGCAACGACGGTCTTTCCTGGCTTTTTCCCAGCCCGATCTCCGATCAGGCGTGCAGCATTCCCCCGTTGACGTGGAGGGTCTGGCCCGTGATGAATCCGCTCGCATCGGAGAGGAGGAAGAGCACCGCGCCGACCATGTCCTCGGGATGCGCCTCCCGGTGCAGCGATTGACGTTCGAGCATGGCGGTCTTCTGCGCAGGGGACACGGTCGCGCGTTCGACTTCGGTGTAGGTGGGGCCGGGCGCGACGGTGTTGACCCGGATGCCGTCTGCGCCGAGCTCGTGCGACATGGCGAAGCTCAACGCTGCGACGCCGCCCTTGCTTGCGACGTAGTGGAGGTACCCGCCGCGGCCGAGCCAGACCGCGTCCGAGGAGATGTTGACGATCGACGCTGCCGGCGAGGCTCTAAGACTGTTCAGCAAGGCGGTGGTGAGAAGCCACGGTCCGCGCAGATTGATCGCCATGAGCCGATCCCACTCCTCGACGGGGATCTCCCAGAACGGCCGCATCGTGATCGTGGAGAACACTGCGGCGTTGTTGACCAGACCATCGACCCTGCCGTAGCGCTGGGACACGAACCGGCCCAGCGCCTGGCAGCTGCCGGCATCGCTGACATCGAGGGGGTGGAAGACCGCCTCCCCGCCGGCGGCGAGGATCTCCTGTTCGACGGAGCGCCCCGTGGTCTCGTTGACGTCGGCGATCACGGCGATTCCCCCGTCCGCCGCGATCTCGCGGGCATACGCGCGCCCGATTCCCTGCCCGCCGCCGGTGATGACGACGACGCGGTCGGCGAGCGAGCGGGCCGCCGACGGCCTCGGGCTCCCGGCGTCGCTCACAGGCCGGCTCCGACCCGGCTTGACCGGAAGGATGCTTCGTCTGCGGGGACGATCTCGAACTTCAGCTGCACCAGACAGGATGGGCAGAACGCGCGGCGCAGGAGGATCCGCCGGGTGGCGAAGTTGGTGGCCGCGGCTCTCACCCCCGGGCCGGCTTCGCTCGGTTCGGACTCGCGTACGACCGCGTCCCTGATCGGATCGTGGTCGTCTCCCAGGATCGTGCCGCAGTGGCGGCATGTCACGATGGCGCCGTCCAGGAGCAGGTTGTCGTCGATTCTCGTGGTCATCGCGCCACCCCCTCCTCTATTCCGGCCCTGTCGTGTCGCAGGCGGTTGCGTGTCTCGTTGGTGGCGATGTGGTCGACGGTCGCGTGACCGTCCAGCACGACGCCGTACACCTGGGCGGCGGCGGCCGGGCTGACCTTGCGGGCGAGGACGTCGGCGGCGACAAGTTCCGGCTCTCGGAGCAGCGGGTCTCCGTATCCTCCTCCGCCCTGCCAGTGGGTGAAGTACACGTCGGTGGGGCCGAGATCGGTCTCGTGATGGGTCGGGACGAGCTGCTCGTCTCCTCCGAGCTCGTCGATGGATCGGGGGATCCTGCCCTGCGCGAAGAGATCCTGCACGAGGCTGTTGCGGACGAGGACGTCGTACTGGGTGCCGGCCGGCATCCCGCCGCTGATCCCGGTTGCCAGGGGGAGGGCCTTGCCCGGGGCGGACACCACGAGGTGGACTCCGCCGATCGGGCTGTCCCAGGGGATGAAGCAGCTGGAGGCGCCGACACCGCCGCGGTGGCGGCCGGGACCGCCCGAGTCTGCTTCCTCTCGTCGCCAGAGATAGAGCATGGGGAAGGCGAACTCGTTCATCTCCGAGTCGGCGATGCGTCCCATCGGGATGCAGGCCAGCCCGCCGGTGTCGACGCCGTCGGAGTCGGTGCGTGCGCCGAGGCCGCCGGCCATGGAGTCGCACAGCATGGTCACGAAGCCGCCGCCGCGCTGGTCGACGCCGGCGAGCAGCGCGAAGTCCCAGGTTCCGCAGCACACGCTCATCAGCCGTTGACGGTGCTCGACGTGCGTGTCCAGCAGGCCGGCCAGGCATTCGGTGACGACGTTCTGGGTCGCCCATGCGGATGCCACCGATGCTTTCCCGATGCCGGCGGGGAAGGTGCAGTTGTTGATCGTGCCGGGTTCGCTGATGATGTCCAGGCAGCGGTAGATCCCGCCGGGCGCCCAGGGGATGTCTCCGCACAGGGTGGTGAGGAGGATCGGCATGATCCCCCCGCGCAGGCCCGCATAGGTGCAGTTGATGAGGCCCTCCACCTGCGGGTCCGTGCCGGTGAAGTCGAACGTGAGCCGGTCGCCGGTCTTGGAGAGGGTGAGCACGATCTTGTAGACGCCGTCGTCTCCGGCCCGGGCGGAGTCCTGGTGGGCTACCGCGGACCAGGTGCCATCGGGGATCTCGAGCAGCTTGGCGCGCAGCCGCCGTTCGGCGTCGTCCATGGTGCGGCGCATCACGGCCTTGACCGTGTCGGCGCCGTACCGTGCGATGAGCGCCCGAAGGCGTTCGTGCGCGACGTTGTTGGCGCCGATCTTCGCTCGAAGGTCCAGGGCGACGAGTTTGGGGACGCGGGATCGACGCAGGTAGACGTCCTCCACGTCCTTGCGGATCACTCCGCCGTCCACGATCTTCACCGGCGGGGTGGGTACGGACTCCCAGAACACGTCGGTCGCGCCGACCGACCAGCTGCCCGGGGACACTCCGCCGAGGTCGACCTGATGGGCGACCGCGCCCGTCCAGGCGAACAGCTCACCCTCATGGAACAGCGGGGCGAACAGGCTCACATCGCTCTGATGCAGCCCGCCGCCCACCCAGGGGTCGTTGCACAGGAACATGTCGCCGGGGGCGATACCGGGCGAGTCCACCCGGTTGCGCAGCGTCCAGTTCGCCGCCATGTCCAGGGATGCGGCCAGCTCGGTGTTGTACAGGCCCACCTGGACCACATCGCCGACCTCGTCCATGATGGCGGCGTCGAAGTCGTTGCAGTCGGTGACCACGACGGATCCGGACATCTTCTTCAGCGCCTCCCCCATCTCCTCGGTGATGGAGGTGAGGCGGTGTCTGATGACCTCGTACGTCAACGGGTCGAGTCCTTCGACGAGGTCGGGTGCCACGGAATGGAGGGCGATCTTGCCGGCGAGCAGGCGGCGGGTCTCGTCCGCGGTGACGGGTTGGTTGGCGAATTCCTCGGAACCCGCGACGGGGATGATCGGCACGATGTGCTCCCTCAGTTCGATGCGTAGTGGATGACGAGGTTTCCGAGCCGGTCCACGACCGCCCGGCATCCTCGGGGAATAGCGACCGTGGTGGTCGGCGCTTCGACGACGGCAGGCCCTGGGATCTCGTGATCGCGGGCCAGTGCGGTGTAGTCGTAGATCGCCGCCTCCTCCCATCCGGTCAGCGGGTCGAGCAGCACCTGGCGGTGGCTGCCGGGTGCGGGCGGCTCCGGTGAGCGGCTCGCCTCGTTCAGCCGCGGCCGGATGGGGAGGACTCCGATCGCCCGGGTGCGGTAGGTGATCAGCTGCAGACCCGCGTCAGCGAAGCCCGCGCCCTTCCCGTACAGCCGTTCGTACTGGTCGCCGAACTGCGCGGCCAGCCGGTCCATCCCCGGCAGATCCGGCACCTCCTCCAGCACCGGTGTGGTCACCTCGGCGAGCTGCATCGTGTAGCGCATATCCACCTCGCGGTTGTGGATCACACTCGCGAACTTGAGCTCCTGGGCCGCGAGCCGGGCGTCCAGTTCACGGTCCAGCTCCTCGAACACCCCGGTGAACTCGTCCGCGGCCGGGGGGAAGTTTGACGGCTGCGACATCTCGGCGGTGAGCGCGATGTCCGACGCCGCCAAGCCGTACGCAGAGAACACGGCCGCTGCAGTCCCGAGAGGGACGACGACCTGCTGCACCTCGAGATCGGCGGCGTAGGCGGCGCAGTGCATAGGGCCCGCGCCGCCGAACGCGTAGAGCACGAAGTCCCGCGGGTCGCGGCCGGAGGTGACGACGACTTTCCGCACCAGGTCGGCGGTCTGCGCGTTCTGGATCGCGTAGACGGCGGCGGCCGCGCTCTCCACCGACATCCCCAGCGGCTCCGCGATCTTCACCCGGATCGCCTCCTCCGCGAGGTGACGGTGCAGCTTCTTCTTGCCGCCCAGGAAGTTGTCGGGGTTGACGATCCCGAGCACGAGGTCCACATCGGTGACGGTCGGCTCTGTGCCGCCCTCGCCATAGCAGGCCGGTCCAGGCCGGGCGCCGGCGCTGCGGGGGCCGACGTGAAGGTTCCCGCCGGCATCGACCCAGGCGATCGCACCCCCACCAGCGCCGATGGTGTGCACATCGACCATGGGCACGTTCACCTGGTACTGGTTCAGGACGGTGCTGGTCGAGGAGACCGGTTCCCCGTCGACCACCAGCCCGGTCAGGAACGTCGTGCCGCCCATGTCGGTAGAAATCACGTTACGGTGACCGAGTTCATCCGCCAGCCGAGTGCAGCCGACGACTCCCCCGGTCAGCACGGAACCGATCGTGGTGATCGCGCGTGCCGGAGCGTCCTCCGCGGTGACACATCCTCCGCTGCCCTGCATCACCAGCAGGCTGCCGCGCAGCCCCCGGTCCCGCAACGACGCCTCGAGCGGCTCCAGGTAGGCGCGCAGTCGCGGCCCGACCTGGGTGTTCATGATCGTCGTGACGCTCCGCGAGAACTCGCGGATGCGCGGGCTGACATCGCTCGAGAGGGCGACGTAGCGGCCCGGGGCCTCCTCCTGGATGATCTCCCGCGCCCGCTGCTCATGGACGGGATTGAGGAAAGACCACAGGAAAGAGACCGCGAAGGCCTCCACGCCCTCTGCCAGCAACGCACGGACCGACTCTCGGGTCGCGGCCTCGTCCAGCCGGACCACGACGGTGCCCTTGTAGTCCACACGTTCGTCGATCTCGTGGATGAGGTGCGGTGGCACCAGCGGCTGCGGCTTGTTGGTGCGGACCATGTCCTGGATCTTGTCCGCGCCCAGGCCCGCGTATCGACCCTCCAGGTTCATGATCGTGATCGAGTCCGCATGACCGGCGGTGGTGAGGAACCCGACCCTGGCGACATCGCCGGTCACGAGCGCGTTGAGAGTCGTGGTTGTGCCGTGCACGATGTAGTCGGTCTGCTCGAGCAGCGACCTCGTGGGGATGCCCAGCGAGTCGGCGAGGTCGTCGACGACCTGGAGGAACCCGTGAGCGAAATCCGGGGGGGTCGACGGGGTCTTGGCTGCGGCGACCCGTCCGCTCTCGTCGGCGACGAAGGCGTCGGTGAATGTGCCACCGATGTCGATTCCGATTACATACGTCATAAGGCCTCCATTGGACTTGCGTCATCGTTGATCGACGGCCCGGGAAGCCATCGGTCAACACTCAACCACGAAGGTGTTTCCTTTGTCCATAGTCATTTTCTGCACAGTAGAGTCGTGATTGGGCGCGTGCCCGGCTAGTGGCGCCTGATGCGGATGCGGAAGGCCCGGTGTACCAGTGGCAGGGTGATCCAGATCACTGCGGCGACGGTGGCGAGTGTCGAGATCGCTGTGGGTAGCGGCCAGGGCAGTGCCGCCAGCCACGGCAGCAGGACAGCACCGGAGAGCAGGGCGAGCGGGAACAGTGCCAGCCACACCATGAGCGCTGTCCGCCACTTGGGAACGATGCGACCGGGCTCCCCCGCAAGTCCCGCCTCGAGTTCTTGCAGGCTGATCGCGACGGGGCGGCCCGCGGTGAGGGGGGAGCCCTCTTCGAGTCGCCGGTGCCGTTGCTCGCTCTTCTCCCACGCGAGCAGGTTCATCGCCGAACGGAACCGCACTCCGACAATGAACGTGGCGCCGTCGGGGTCAGGCGCTGTCCGCACGCTCGAGCCGAGGTAGCCGGTGAACCGGGATGCGTCGGAGCACAGGGCGTCCGCCCACTGCAACAGGTCGTCCTCCCTGCCCGGCAGGGCACGCCGGGAGATGTACACCAGCACGGGCAGCGCGAGCGGTTCCCCCATCGCTGAACGTCTCTAGCTAGATCACGACGGTGGTCGCTTTGACCTCGGTGTAGGAGAGGAGCTCGTCGATGGACTCCTCCCGCCCGACGCCCGACGCCTTCGTCCCCCCGAACGGCAAGCCCCAATAGTGTCGGCTGCCCCCGTTGACGACGACGTACCCCGCCTCCACCCGGTGAGCCACGGTGAGCGCGCGGGTGATGTCCGAGGTCCAGACCGTGGCGGTCAGTCCGTACTCGACGCCATTGGCGATCCGAATCGCTTCTTCCTCGGTGTCGAACACGATCACGGACAGGACCGGGCCGAATATCTCATTCTGTTCGACCAAGGAACCCGGCGTCACTCCTGCCAGCACCGTGGGTGCCAGGTACCACCCGCCGGCAGCAAGCCCTTCAGGGCGGCTTCCGCCTGCGACGATGCGGGCGCCCTCCGCGACGGCGGTGCGGATGGCGTGCTCGGACTTGTCGAGCTGGGCCTCGGACACGAGGGGCCCCATCTCGGTGAGCTCGTCGAGCGGGTGTCCGACGCGGATGGCGGAGACGAGCTCGGCCACGCGGGCGGTGACCGGTTCCGCGATCGATCTGTGCACGAGGAGCCTGCTGGTGGACCCACAACTCTGTCCCGCCGTCCAGGTGAAGTTCATCCCGCTCACCGCGCCCTGGGCCGCCTTCTCCAGGTCGGCGTCAGCAAAGACGATCTGGGCGTTCTTGCCGCCGAGCTCCAGCGAGACGTGCTTGACACCCGTCTCGGATGCGTCCCGCTGGATCGCCTGCCCGGTGGTGGTGGAGCCGATGAACCCGATTCGGCGCACATCGGGGTGCCGAACGATCGCCCGACCCGCTACCGCTCCTCGACCGCTGATCGTGATCAGCAGGTTCGTGGGCAGCACCTCGGTTGCCAGTTCCGCAAGCCGCAGCGAGGACAGCGGAGTCTGGTCCGGGGCCTTCAGGATGACGGCGTTGCCGGCCATCAACGGCGCGGCGATCTTGGATAGGGCGAAGAAGATCGGGTGGTTGAATGCGCCGATCCGCGCCACCACACCGTAGGGTTCGTGTGTGGTGTAGTGCAGGTTCTCGCTCAGCGGTACGGTCCGCCCGCCCAGTTGCAGCGCCATGTCCGCGAAGATGTCGATCAGTTCGAGTCCCGCCTCCACGTCCCGGCGCATCATGGAGAGGGTGAATCCTCCGTCCATCGCGTCCAGGATCGCCAGTTCCTCGGCATGCCGGCGAACGTGGTCGGCGAATGCTCGAAGCGTGGCGGCCCGCTGCCGCGGCGGTGTAGCCGCCCACGCGGGCTGGGCCGCCTGGGCGGCGCGGACTGCCCGGTCGACGTCGGCTTCTGAGCAGTCCGGGACCGTGGTGAGCATCCGGCCGGATGCCGGGTTCTCCACCTGGTACCGCGCGTCGACGGCGAGGTGCTCACCGTCGACGAGGACGTGCCACTCCCGTTGGCTGATGGCGCCCTGGCCGCGGGGATCGGGGTTCATGGGGACTCCTGTCTCACGGGCTCAATCGTGCCTCGTGTTCGAGTGCGGCGAGGTGATACCGCCACACGGCCTCGTCGTTGAATGCCGATCCCAGATCGGGCAAGTCGTCGCGGTCGCCGTCATCGATGTCGGAAGGAACCGCCCCCGTCGACAGGACGCTGAGGTGCATTCGGGCGAGGGCATCGACGTTGAGGGCTCGGATCACGGCCTGTTGGATTGTTGCCCCGGCGGCGGTGAGCCCGTGTCCGGACAGCAGCACCACCGGGGAGTGGCCCATGCTGGCGAGCATCGCGTCCGCCCGCGCACGGGTGCGGATGAGCGCGGAGCTCGGATGCACCGGGATCCCCGCGGTTGCCAACTGCATGGCCGGGATGTTGTAGGCGCCAACGATCGGGCGCAACGGGACGCCCGTGAGCGTCATTGCGACAACCGCAGGCGGATGCGCGTGCACCACGGAACGGGTCTCGGGCGAGGCCGCGATCACGGCAAGATGCAGCGGGAGTTCGTTCGGCACCGACCACCCGTCGGGCAGATCGTGCGAACCATCAAGGCCGACCTCGTGCACATCCTCCGCAGTGGTGAACGCAAGACCGCGTTCCTTGGGCCCGCGGCAGCGCACGAGCACAGCATCCTCGCCGACTCTCACGCTGACGTGCCCAAGCACGTCGGAGACGAGCCCGCGATAGGCGAGCACCCGGCAGGCGTTGGCGACCGCCGTTCGCTCGTCCGTCCAGCTCTGCACACTTCGACGCTAGCAGAATCCATCTCTGTCTGCCAGAATCCAACTTGAGGTTGGATCGGAAACGGTCTACGTTCTCTGCGAGACAGATAGTTCTTCTTTCAACGACGATCTGAGGCGACGGCCCGATGACCACCGAATCCACCATCTTCGACGAAGTGCGGGAAGGGATGATCCCCGCACACATCTACAACGACCGGGACGTGTTCGAGCTCGAGAAGAGGAACCTGTTCAGCCGGGCCTGGCTGTTCGTTGCGCACGAGTCGGAGATTCCGCAGCCCGGTGACTACGTGGTCCGCAAGGTGCTCGACGACTCGTTCATCGTGGTTCGCGACGAGAAGGGTGAGATCAAAGCGCACTTCAACATGTGCCTGCATCGCGGAATGCAAGTCTGCCGGGCCGAGATCGGAAACGCGTCCCACTTCCGGTGCCCGTATCACGGCTGGTCATACCGCAACGATGGACGGATCATCGGGCTCCCTTTCCATCAGGAGGCGTACGGCGGGGAAGAGGGATTCAGCCGCAAAGGCGCCAGGCTCCTGCCTGCTCCGAGCCTGGACAGCTACAACGGGCTGATCTTCATCAGCATGGACCCCTACGCTCCCCCGCTGCGGGAGTATCTGGGCGATTTCACCTTCTACCTCGACTACTACACCCGGCAGTCACCCTCCGGCATCGAGTTGCGCGGACCGCAACGGTGGCGGGTGAACGCGAACTGGAAGATCGGCGCCGAGAACTTCGCCGGCGACATGTACCACACCCCGCAGACGCACACGTCGGTGGTGGAGATCGGGCTGTTCCGCGAGCCGAAGGCCGAGAAACGCAAGGACGGCAACACCTACTGGGCCGGCAACGGCGGGGGCACGACCTACAAGCTGCCCCCGGGCACTCTCGAGGAGAAGCTGCGATACGTCGGCTACCCGCAGGAGATGATCGACCGGATGAAGACCGTCTGGTCGCAGGAGCAGATGGATGTCATCGGCGAGAACGGGTTCATGATCTCTGCGGCCTCCGCGTTCCCGAACATGAGCTTCGTGCACAACTGGCCGAAGGTCGAGGACGGCGACGATGTGCTGCCGTTCATCTCCATCCGGCTGTGGCAGCCGATCAGCGAGAACGAGACCGAGGTGCTCTCCTGGTTCGCCGTCGACGCCGAGGCTCCCGAGGAGTTCAAGGAGCTCAGCTACAAGGCCTACCTGATGTGCTTCGGCTCCACCGGCATGTTCGAGCAGGACGACGTCGAGAACTGGGTGTCCCTCACCAACACCGCGAAAGGCTCCATGGCACGGCGGCTCCTCCTGAACGGACGCATGGGCATGCTCAAGGACGGCACCCCCGTGGTGGAGCCGCTGACCGCCGAAGAATTCGCCGGACCCGGGGAAGCTCACGTCGGCTACGGGGAGTACAACCAGCGCCACCTCCTCAACCGGTGGGCGGACTACCTCGAGAACGAGCCCGCCGAGCCGACCCGCCCGGTCGTCGTCGGTCTCATCCGCAAGACACCGTCCGTGCTCGCCGCTGAGAACGCTCTTGCCGCCGCAGGCGTGCAGAAGGAGGCGTCCGCGTGAGCCTCATCGGAGCCGACCTCTCCTCCCAGTCGGTGCTCGGCGCGCATGCCACCCCGGCACGCAAGGCCGGCGTGTCGCTCGGATTCGGTGACCCCCGGCACCTCGACGCCTCGCGCTGGCTCATCGAAGAGGCCTACACGCTCGACGATCAGAGATACGAGGACTGGCTCGAGACCCTGACTGAGGACATCCACTACCTGATGCCGGTGCGGGTCACGACCGCTCTCGGCGCGGGCTATTCGACCAGTCCGGGGATGGCGCACTGGGACGAGAACAAGTACTCCCTCAGCAGGCGCGTGGCGCGTTTCCTCACAGAGCACGCGTGGACCGAGGATCCCCCTTCGCGTCTGCGTCACTACGTCACGAATATCCGCACCTTCGACACGGATGTCACCGGCGAGTTGATCGCCGATTCGGCCGTGCTGCTGTTCCGCAGCCGTGGCGACACCAACCCGGCATCGCTCGTGTCTGCGCAGCGCGAAGACGTGCTCCGCCGCGTCGGAGACACCTACCAGCTGGCCCGCCGGGTGATCCTGGTCGACGAGTCAGTGCTACATACCCAGAATCTGGCGATCTTCCTGTGACCCTCGAATGGGAAGGCGAGGACATCGACCGGGACAACGCCCGGCGCGCCGCCCTCGAACATGATCGGCTGGTCGAACGCACCGTCGGGGTGCCGCTGACGATTGCGAACGAGTTCAGTGAGATCCGCGTCTCACACGTGGAGACCCGCAACGGGTCCCGTCTGCTGATCGAGTCCCCCAAATCGGGCCAGTGGATCGCCGTGGACCCGCTCGAGCTGGAAGCGCTCACCTGGCAGACCACCCAGACCTTCTCGGCGATGATCGCCTCACCGTTCGAACCTATGTTCCCGGACAGCCGGGGCTGACGTCCACCCACAAGACAAGGAGTGCCCGTGCCTGTCGTCAAAGCCGACCTCGGCGCCTGCCAGGGATATGCCAACTGCGTCGTCGGAGCCTCCGACTACTTCGACATCGACGACGACGGGCTCGTCGTGCTGCTACGCGTGGACGTGCCCGAAGACGACCGCAAACGCGTGGAGGAAGCCGCCCGCAGCTGCCCGGTCTCGGCTCTGATGGTCGTGGACGAATGAACCGTGCCCTCATCGTCGGAGCCTCCGTCGGCGGTGTGAAAACCGCCCAGGCGCTGCGCGCGGCCGGGCACACCGGGCAGATCGTGATCGTGGAGGCAGAAGCGGTCGCCCACCCCTACGACCGGCCGCCGCTATCCAAGGGCTACCTGGCTCCCGATGCGGCACTCGCGCAGATCGCCCTCACCACCGCAGACGAGCTTGCCGCCATAGATGTTCAGGTCCGGTACGGCGCGGCCGCCACCGCCCTCGACCCCACGAGGAAGCTCGTCACCCTCGAGGACGGCGAACAACTCGGCTACGATTCCCTCGTCATCGCCACAGGCGCCCGCGCCCGCCGCTCTCCGTGGGGGGAGGGCCCGGGCATGCACGTGCTGCGGACCAGCGCGGATGCCGAAGCCCTCCGCGCAGAACTGCTCCCCGCCCGCAGACTCCTCATCGTCGGGGCTGGGTTCATCGGCGCCGAGATCGCCGCCACAGCGACGAAGGCCGGCGTGACAGTGACCATGGTCGACCCCCTGCCGGCCCCGATGTCACGCGTGCTGAACGACGACGTCGGACAGATCTTCGGCGACAAACACAACACGGAGGGGGTCGACCTGATCCTCGGACATTCCGTGTCATCCGTGGAGCGGGCCGATGGCGGCGGGTTCCACGTAGCCCTGACAGACGGCACCCGCCTGGACGTCGACGCTGTACTTGTGGGCATCGGGGCCGTCGTCAACACCGAGTGGCTGGAAGGGTCCGGGCTCGTGCTGGACAACGGTGTCCTCTGCACCCCCGGGCTCGCCGCTGTCGGAGTGGATGACATCTACGCAGTCGGAGACGTCTGCCGTTGGACAGACGCAACACGGGGCGAGACCATCCGCCTCGAACATTGGACCAATGCCACCGACCAGGCGCCGATCGTCGCCCACAACATCGTCAACCCCACCGCGCAGCGCGCATACGAGGCGATCGAGTACGTCTGGAGCGATCAATACGACTGGAAAATCCAGGTCGTCGGCCGCACCGGCGCGACCGACCACGAACTCATCGGCGCCCCCGAGGACGGACGCTTCGCGGTGACCTACACAGCCGACGGCCGAAAGCTCACCGGCGCGGTGATCGTCAACTGGCCCCGAGCGCTCGTGACCTGCCGCAGGGCAATCGCCGACGGGACGGACATCGCCTCCGTCCGCGACTCGCTCGCCCGCCTCGCCGCCACATCCGCCGACGCTCGCGCGCGCGCATAAGCCCATGCATCTAGTCGTGGTCCAGGTTACCCGGTACGGTTTCTGTTGTGCAGAAACGCAAGAGCCACTCCTCCGATCCAACCAGCCCGCCGCAGTATCCGATCGAATCCGTCGACAACGCCCTGAAACTCATCCTCCTGCTCGGCGAACGTCCCGAGATCAGGTTGACCGACGCAAGCGCGCATCTCGGTGTCGCGTCATCCACCGCTCACCGCATCCTCGCCATGCTCGTCTGGCGCGGGTTCATGCGACAGGATCGCGCGTCCAAGGCCTACCTGCCCGGGCCGGCTCTCACCACGATCGCGTTCTCCGTGTTCAAGAGGATGGACCTTCAGCGCCTCGCGGAGCCCATCCTCAACGAGGTCAGCTCCGCACTCGGCGAGACCAGCCACCTGGGAGTGCTCGAGGGCAGTCGTCTGCGGTTCCTTGCGGTGTCGGAACCGGACATCGCAGTGAGAGTCGCCTCGCGACTGGGCAAAATCATGCCCGCCCACGCCACGTCGACAGGAAAAGCACTGCTGGCAGAGCTGACCACAGACCAACTGCACACCCTCTACCCGAACCAAGAGCTCGAACCCGTCACCTCCCACTCGGTCCGATCCCGCGCCGAACTCGAGGCCCAGCTCGAACAAGTGCGCCAGGCGGGATACGCAGTGAACCGAGAAGAGAGCGAAGATGGCGTCGGCTCCGTCGCAGTCGCCGTCCCGACGGCATCCGGGCTAAAGATCGCGATCAACGCCTCCGCGCCCATTCACCGACTACCGGCACGAAAGACCAAAGACTTCGCCCGCACCCTTCAGACCGCAGCGCAACGGCTCGCCGAGGTGCTCGGCTGAACGACCAGGGTGCCCGATTCACCACACAGTTCGGAGCACCCTGATGACCCCCCCACCGATCACCCTGCTGCACGGCGTCGACATCCCGCGGATCGGGCTCGGCACGTGGCCGTTCGTGGGCGAGGAGTGCCAGCAAATCGTACGCACCGCACTCGACCTCGGATACCGCCTCATCGACACGTCACACAAGTACGACAACGAAGATGCCGTGGGGGAGGCCATCCGCCGCTCCGGAATCCCCCGCGATGAGTTGTTCGTGACCAGCAAGTTCAACAAGGAGAACCACAGTGTCGACGGCGTGAGAACCGCCTACGAGGAGAGCCTCAGACGCACCGGCCTGGACTACCTCGACCTGTTCCTCATCCATTGGCCGGTACCAGCGCTCAACCGGTACGTGGACGCATGGGAGGGTCTGGTTGCCCTGCTCGAGGCGGGATCGGTGCGTGCTATCGGGGTGTCGAACTTCAAACCGGCACACCTTGACCGGATCATCGCGGCAACCGGCTACGTCCCCGATGTCAACCAGATCCAGTTGAGCATCGACATCGCCAGAACACTCCCCCGTACTGCCCACGACAACCTGGGAATCACCACCGAAGCGTGGAGCCCCCTCGGACGAGGCGCAACACTCCGCGACAACGAGCAGGTCACCGCGATCGCCCACCACCTGGGCCGCTCACCCGCCCAGGTACTGCTGAGATGGCACGTCCAGATGGGGATCGTGCCCATCCCACGCTCGTCCAATAGTCAACAGCTCGCCCAGAACCTCGACCTCTTCGACTTCGAACTCTCCCCCGCCCAGATGAGCGTTCTCGACACCCTCGACCGCGGAGAAGACGCCGCACGCGACTCCGACGATCCATCCAACGGGCACTGACTCGCCTGAAGTGAAGCCAAGAGAGTCGGTGAGCGGGAGCCCACTCCGTTTCCAAGCTCCGGTTTTTCCAGCGCATCAGTTTCTCGCCAGCCGACGACGCCGACAGCGCGAATTCGCGCCCTCAGCGGTGAGCTCACGGATGCCCTAGCCGACTTCGTCACCGTGCGCGTGAGGCATCTGGCACGAGGGCTACCCGATGTCGACCGCTGAACTCATCGTAGGGACAACCAGTAACGCTCGACCCGGACAAGGTCAGAATCCCACCTCCTAGCGGGACCAACGCGCCTACCGCGAACGGTGCAGACACCGCCCTACGCGGGTGCGAGACTAGTGGGTTCCGCATCGAAGGGGGATGCTGTGTCAGATGATGAGGCCAATGACGACTGGGAGCAGGTCGTCCTGCACATGATCGCGCGGAGCACCGAGTCCGCACCCACCGAGCCCGGCGTCTACCGGATGCCATGCGGGAACTGCTATGTCGACTTCTTCCACGCCTCCGACGGCACCGAACGGTGGCTCGTCCCCGGTGATGAGCGCAGCTACACCCGCGACACCGTCGCCACCGCCCGCCACGGCGATCACCCGTGGGAGCGGATGTACACCCTCGCCCACGCTGCCGCCGAGATTCGCCGCCGCGCGATGAACGGCGGCGCATCCGTTCAGGTGCTGATCGAAGAGTTGGCCGAAATCGCAGATGCGGAGGATGCGGCGGAGGAAATGGAGATCGCCCGCATCGTGCGGGGACGGCCCGCCGACAGTGCAGAGATCCCGCTCGCCGATCTCGCCCGGAAGTTCGGGATAGATCTCGACGAACTCTAGCGATATCTACCGAGGTCTATCGAAACGCTAGACACCGCTAGATTCTGCAATACAACGAGCATCCGAGGGGCAGGTGCGAGGACGTGAGTGAGTATCCGTGGTTCGAGTTCGACCAGGTGGACTTCGTCACCGCGGACACTCACTTCAGCCACGCTCGGATCAGCGGACTCGCCGAACGTCCGTTCACCAGGGTCGACGAGATGAACACTGAACTCATCCGCCGGTGGAACGAAACCGTCGGCCCGTCAGATGTGGTGCTGCATCTCGGGGATGTCGCGCTCGGACCGATCGAAGAATCGATCGCCCTCAGCGCGCAGCTGCACGGTCGCCGGTACCTTGTGCCCGGAAACCATGACCGGGTGTCGCCGGCGACGCAGTCGAAGAAGGCGATCGAACGGTTCGCGCCGCTCTACGAGGCAGCCGGATGGACGATTCTGCCGGAAGTCATAGAAGGCATCCGGCGCGGGTACCGGATCCTTGCCTCCCACTACCCGTACAAGGGCGACTCGCAGGAGTCGGACCGGCACACCACACACCGGCCGCGGTGGGACGACGGGATCCCGCTACTGCACGGCCACACCCACGCCCGCGACCACGGACCCAACGGGCACCAGTTCCACGTCGGCGTCGACGCCCACGGCTACGCGCCCATCCCGTTCACCGTCATCGACGCCTGGATCCGCGGGCTGCCGGACGTCGAACCGTGGCTCGATGTCGCGATCCGTGAAGCCCGCCAGACCATCGCAGAGCTCGACGGCAGCGAAACCTCGAACTCCGACGCACTGTTCTACATGATGGGGTATAACGAACTGCGAATCGCGATGGAAGAACTCCTCGGAGCACTCGACTCCACCTACCCCGACTCACCCCCGAACATCACTTGAATGGGGACCACGGCTGGCATCTTCTCGGCGCCGTGGGTGTGAACAGTTCGCCGCCGGCGGGACCGGATTAGAGAGTCGCGGTTCAGGTCGGAAGCGGATCCAGCCGTCGCGCCGTCAATGCACGATCGTCACGTTCGGCCCCGGCGGTGACGTCCATGCCTCTCTATGCGTCACCTCAGCGTGATCCGCCGGCTATTTCCACGTCGATGGCACCCATGACGGTCTCGACGCCGTTCAGGGCAAGTACGTCGATTGGTCGGGCTCCATCGAGATGGGAGTTGGTGCTGGTCAGCCAGACCTCGATGGCGGGGTCGGTCCAGAGCTCGCGCAGCCTTTCCCGGACGGCGGCGATGTCGTGCGCGATGCTCTTCTCGACGATGTCGCGTCCGAGCCGCGCGGCATCGTCGCCGAACAGGGCGCCTCCGCCTGTGGTGCTCTTCTCGCCGGTCATGCTGCTTTCCTTCCCGGTTCGAGGCGGGCGCTCTCGTCCGGCAGTACTCTTTCGAGCTCGCGGGCCAGGCGCGCGCCGAGGTGTGTGAGAGTCATGGGGCGGCCGCGGGCTCCTGCGGTCAGGAGGGGACCGCCGGCGTCGCGGCTGAGCCGTGCTAGTTGCTTGCTGAGGGTGCTTTGGGTTGTCCCGATTTCGGTGGCCGCGGCCCGGATGCTGGTGTGTCGGGCGGCGATCAGGAAGCGACGGGCACGCTCGATCGGGTACCGGCCGATGATGGTGCGGCGCAGGAGCGGCGATGCTCCCGCGAGCGGGTGCGGGTGCAGGGTCGCGGCTTCGCTCGCGCTCCCGGCGGGGCGGATCGGGACCCCCGCGTCCCGCAGTCGGCGACTGATCGTCGGTGTGGTGCATCCGACGAGGGCGGCGATCTGGCCGATGGTGAGCCGTTGGTCGAGGTACTGGTGGCGCAGCCACCGCTCGTCGATCACATGCATGGGCGGCCTGCCACGACGCGTCGAGGTGGATCGGTCAGCGAGCAGCCGGGAGACAGTCTGTCGGGACACCCCGGCCAGTCCGGCGAGCTCGTAAGTGCTGGAACCGGCCTGGTACCGATCAGCGATGCCGTCCGCGCCGACGCTTTCATCGATCCGAGCGCTCGAAGGTCGGGCGGGAGGCCACGATGCCTCGCCGGGGGTGTCCACGGCTGTGTCGATGTCGAACTGTGCGAGCGGTGGCGTCCATGCGAGCGGTTCGTCGATGCCGTGGGCGGCGAGGAACTCATCGCCAACCCGTGCAAGGTCCACGCGCAGTTCCTCGGGGATGCGGCCCACAAGCCTCGTCTGAGACGCGACCGTGACATCGGTCGCGTCCCAGTCTCCTGGCATTGCTCGCAGCGGGTTCCCGGTGATCTGGCGGAACAGGTACGCACGAGCGTGTCGGTGTCGGCGCCCCGCTCCTGGGTGCACATTGTGCCCGCTGCATAGGTCGCGCCACTGCGCTTCGGGCAGCAGAGGGCTGCAGTCGAGCTCGCGGCGGCGCGCGTAGTCGATCGGTGACCCCTGGCTGTCGAGGTAAGCGACGAGGCGGAGAATCACGCCCAGTGCGAGATGTTCATGCTGTCCGCGCCCGAACTCGCGCATCACGTTCGTGACCTGCCGCACCGGCGCATCCGAGTCCAACAGGGCGAGGGCGGCGGCGTGGGTCAGTCGTGTGCCGGCGAACACGACGGCCGCGGCGAGAGCGGATGCGGCGATCTCCCTGTTCATGCGTCCTGGGGCGAGCATGGCGGTCCACTCGTCCCATAACTGGGCGGGCACCTTTCGTGCCCTCTCTCTCGCATCGACATCGGACAGGCCCGCGGACTGGAGAAACCCGGTGGGGCGGCGGGTGCGACCGAACGACGCCGCGATCAGCGACTGCACCTGCGGGGTGCTGAGAGTGTAGGACGTACTGGCAGCGAGGTGGCCACGCATCAGATCGATCGTGTGACCGGAGTCGGCCAGCGCAGTGATGGCGATCGCCGTCCCCGCCGCCGAGGCGGCCGAGGTCGACGACGAGGACCAGGATGTGTCGATGTCTCCCCTGTGCAGATGGTCGAGCAGCTGCGCGCCGAGCACCGTGTCGTCGACCTGGCCGTCGTTCAGCGCGACGCGGGCGGCGCGGGAGAGAAGGCGGACGTCCTCGAGCACACGAACCGCGGGCTGCGGGGCATCCGCGTAGATCCCGAACCTGCCCTCCCCCGTGGACACGACCCGCATCATCGTCCGCTGGGCGTGCAGGACCGCCTCTGACGCGGGGATCCGTTCCGCGTCGACGGTGAGATCGGCGCGGCAACGGCTGGCGATCGGCCCGATCCCCGCACCGGGCACCCTGTTGTGGCATTGGCCGGGTACGGGGATCACGGCGAGCGGATGCCCTACATGGCGTGGATGCTTACCGCATGCGGGGCAGGCGTCGACGAGGATCCGACGATGCCTGTTGCACGCGAACGCGAATGGGAACTGCCACGACATCCGCCACCGCCCACCCGAGTCAGCCAGACACTCCGGGCAGAACCGGCCTGCCGTCCCCGCGGCAGCGCACCGGACGCTGATCCTCCCGTTGCGTGTGCGGCGGATCGCATGCCGCGCGAACCGCATCCTCGTCATCTCCTGGAACTGCGCCGCCGGGATACCCGTCGCCTGCTCCACCCGACCCGCCTGCGCATCGGTCAGCTCGGTCGCCCACGCGTTCGCCATCCACCACGTCGCCGACACCGCCGTCCCATCACGCTGCTCGATCAGGCCCAGCGCGCACCCGACCTCCGCGATCGTCGCCCTGTTCGCGGCCGCCAACGCTTCCACCCACGAATCGAACGGCTCATCCGGAAGCGGCCGCACCCGAAACGGCAGCACGCGGACCTCGTCGGCGATGTCGCTCATCAGGCGGCCGACTTCTTTCCCGCGTGGGGCTGCTGCTTGGGTGCTTCCTTGGCGCGGCGCCGTGCTCGACGTGCGGCCTCCTGCTTGTCGAGGCGCGCTTCGAGTTCGCCGCGCTCCGTCTCCGCGCCCTCATCGATGCGGATGTCGTCGAGCAATGTTCGGTCGATGCTCTCCTGGCCGGTGCGGATAGCGCGGGACGCTCCCCGGCGGATCAGGTCCATGAGCGAGCCGATGTTGCCGGTGGTGCGGGCGAAGAGGTAGCGGGACATATCGACGAGCATCCCGTCGCACCCTTCGGCGAGAACCAGTGCCTGTTCGATGTGCCAGAGCAGGCTGCACCATTCTTCGCGGGTGTGCTTGGTGCGCAGGCTGTAGGGGTCCAGGCTGAACACCGTCCACCGCCGGAATGTCTGCGCCATTGCAGCCTCCCTTCCCACCGCGCCTTCGCCGACTAGACCACGTTCGCGGAGGGCGACGCCGGCGAATAGGAAGGTGGCGCTGTACTCGTTGGACAGCCACTTCAACTGGTTTGCGACCTCCACGCCGTCTCGGGTCCGCATGCTCAGGAAGTGCAGGTCGTCGATGATCACCAGGCGGGTGTCGTGCCGTTCGATGCAGTCCGCGGCAGCGCGAGCCAGGTCACGGCCGGCCATCGAACGGTGCAGGATGCCCGCCGTCGCAGGGTGCGCATAGAACCCGAGGATCATCATGTGCAGGCCCTTGATGGTCAGCCTGCCGGGCACAGTGATGTGGCACACCGGGAGATGCAGGATGTCCTCGTCGGCGTCGAGTTGTTCGCCGATCTCGGCGATCCGCTGCCGGTGGAAGTCCCGCCCGAATGTGTTCACCACCGTGGACTTGCCGAGCGCCGGCGGGGCGTCCAGGGCGGCCGCGGACTTGACCCTGTCGGAGTCCTGCAGGTTACTGTCGAGGATGTCGGCCAGCTGGGTGTGCACGCCGTGGACCTGGCGGGTGCGCAGAAGGATGTTCGCGTGCCACACCCGCCGGTCCGCGTCGTACCGTGCCCGCGCCTCCGGGTCGAGCGCCTCGACCTGGTCCCGAGCGAGGTGTTCGGGGCGCGCTCGGGGCGGGCGCTCGGCGAAATCCTTCCAGCCCTCGTAGGTCGACAGGCTCCGCTGCCGACGCGTTGAAGCCCCTTCGAAAGCACGGGCGGTGGCGGTCATTGGATCATCTCCATCGGCTCGAAGTGATAGTCGGATCGGATAGTGGGTTCGTCGATGTCGTCCTCGTCGTCGTCATCGCCACCCTCTGGCACCTCGACGCGCCGGCGCGGATCCCGCACGGACCCGGTCAGCTCGTCCGTAAGGTCAGGGGACGGGGTCAGTTCCGCGTCGAGAATCCGCTGGATTGATCGAAGCGACCACACTCCGTCCGGGTCGGGCTCCCGGTCATTGAGTCGCGCGGCCGTCCGTGCGCTCATCCGCCGTTCAGACGGGGTGAGCGCGCGGCCGGCGCCCCAGTCCTCGAGCAGCTGGGCGGCGACGTCCTCAACCTGGGAGGGACGCCCCTGTTTGATGGCGATCTTCTTCGCGTACTCGAGCGCGTCGAGGCTGAATGGGGTGTCGAATGCGCCTTTGTGCTCCCACTCGAGGGTGTGCCACGTGTTGTCCTCGGGGTCTCGGAAGTAGATCTGTGAGAGGTCGTCGGGGTTGATCACGAACGGCCAGTCGGTGCCCTTGTCCCGGTGGATCGATCTGGCGCGGTTGCGGTACTTCGCGACGGACTCGCCCGTGTAGCGGAGCTTGTGGATCTCCACCCCGTAGTGGTTGAACTGGCGTTTGACGACCGGGAGCAGCTCGAGGAGGACGCTGCGGTCGACCGGCATCCGCAGTTGTCCTGCGACGGCGAGGCCCTGGTCGTACCGTTCGGCGGGGCTCAGCTTCACACCGGGAAGCATCGGGTCCTCCAGGGAGCCATGAGGACGAAGGTGGTAGACGGTGGCCGCCCATTCGCGGATGATCTGCTCAAGCTGTGGGACGGTGTAGACCGCGTCGCCCTCGATGTCGTCGCCGCGGCTGGCCACGTCCGCGCCCTTGTACCCCGGCAGCTCCTGGAGGAACGTGTCGAGGGTTCGGAAGAATCGTTCCATGGGGCCCTTGTCGGTCGGTTGGTAGACGCGAGCGGGCTGGATCGACATTCCGATGCGGGCGCAGGCGCTCGTGACGTGCTCAGACAGGTAGGGCGCGCCGTGGTCGACGATGATCGTCTCCGGGAGAATGCCCGCGCGAGCGAATCGGGGCATGCCGATGCGGGTGGGGTCGGCGAGCAGCGTGTCGGGCACCCCGTGGTACGGCCAGCGCGCCCGAGCATCCCACTCGTTCGGAGCGTCGAACGGCTGGCAAGCCTCCATCAGTACCCCGGCGACATCGATGGACTTCGTCGAGCCTGGGGTGAGACGCAGCCCCAGAATGCAGCGGGAGTAGAGATCCATCGCGACGGTAAGGTCAGCGCACACCCACTTGCCGGTGACCGGTGCGACGGCGAACACGTTCAGTGGGGTGGTGTCCATGAACACGTACTGTCCCGGTCTCGTGGCGTGCAATCGACCGTACGGGGCGGGCGGCCGATTGGCGTTGGAGCGCTTCCGCTTCGTGCTGCCCGAGAACGTTGCCCTGCCCCGGGAGAGTTCGTCGAGGATCTTGTAGGCGGCGCTGCGTGACGGCGCGGTGACCGCGCCTGGACCGAACGTGCGCTCCGCGCGGGAGTTGACGCGCGCGATGATGATGCGTTTCGCGACTTTCGACTCGTTCGTCTGCTCGTTGATGATCTCCCGCGCGGCGTCCACCCATCGGTCGTCGAAGTTCACCAGCGCCTGACCCGGCTGCGCCAAGCGGTTGTCGATCAGGCCGACCTCGCCTGCCTCCTTGTACCGTGCGATCCATCGCGCAACGGTGCGGTGCCCCTTGCCGAGTTCGGCGGCTTTCGCTGCGATGCGTTCCTCCATCCGCCGCTCCGGGTGGAAGGCCAGGCGAGGCTCACCCTCACGGGCAACCTCCGCACTACCGCTCTTGTATCCGGTGAGCACCTCGCGGACGTGGTCGGCGCGTTCGAGCGACGTGGCTCGGGCCATGTCGGTCGCGTCGTCCCAGATCACACCGAGCGGGATGGCTTCTTCCTCGGCTCGGGTCCGGCCTGGGATGTGTGCGAGACCGCCTTCGCTGCGCGGTCGAAGCACATCGAGCAGTCGTAGTCGGCGGATTCGTCCATCTCTGCCTCGGGTGACAATAGCTCCGTCGCAGACTTCGATCACCGTGCAAGCCTCACCGTCGTAGACCATGTCAGCCCCGGCCTTCAACATCCAGGTGTTACTCATATCGCTCTCCTTCGGATCGACAGGGTCAGGCTGCCCGAGGCGGAGTGGTCGGCGGGGCGACGTGGAGGTGCACGATCGGGCGAGCCTGCACGGTCTGCGCGCCCTCCCGAGCGGTTCGTTCGCCGAACACTTCCCTCAGGTACTCCTCGGCATCCTGGAACACGACAGCTGTTATCGCCGCGTCATCGGTCGCAGCGGGCGCCGCGGCGGGGATGCCGAGCAACGCACACACCCGATCGACGCCAGTCTCGACCGCATCCCGCGGCGGCGCTTCTGCAGCGGCAGTAGAGTCGGCTCGGCCGGCGCGGAAGGTCTCGATGGTGTTCATGTCGGCTCCAACAGGTTGGTCGTGCTCAAAGGGTTGGTGCTGAGGTCGGTGCGCAGCCGCTGCGTCCACAGCAGATGCAGCACGAGAGAACGGGCGAACCTGACATCGCCCGCGATCGGAGTCACGGCACGGACCGCTTCCCC
This sequence comes from Microbacterium sp. 4NA327F11, assembly GCF_005503465.1. Taxonomy (NCBI): domain Bacteria; kingdom Bacillati; phylum Actinomycetota; class Actinomycetes; order Micrococcales; family Microbacteriaceae; genus Microbacterium; species Microbacterium sp. 4NA327F11. The sequence goes on from NZ_SCOB01000016.1 coordinate 57,522, forward strand.
GAGCGGCTGAGGGATCGACAACTCCTGAACTGCCGCGGCGACATGGGCGTCAACGAACTGGAATGGCCGCCGATAGCCGGCGAGGAACTGCACATTCGCGAACAGCGTCGGCTCGGGCTCGGACAGCACCCGGTACTCCCAGCCGTGTGCCGTGATCACCCGACGCGACCAGGCGAGCGAGTCACGCACTTTGGGCAGCGACAGCTTCTCCGCGGGCTTCACGTCAACCACACACACGGACTGATCGGTGCCCGCAATCAGGTAGTCCGGGATATGTCGGCGGCGCTTGCCGCGATCATCCCCTTCGAGCAGGAACGGCTGCGAGAGAATCCACTCGACCTGTGGGTCGAAGTCCACCAGGAGCAAGTTCGCGTATTCGAGGCGCGACTCGTAGCCGACCGGCGCTTCCATCGTCGCCGACCAGTAGCTGCCCGAGAAGTGCGCCTGGTTCTTGTACCAACGGAACTGACGCCAGGGAACCGCAGCGTCGAACATGCGCAGGCGCACATCCTCGATCGAAACGACGTCGACCAGGTCCTCCGACTTGCGGATCTGAACCGTCGACGCCGACCGAATCATCGAGGAACCATGTCCCAGATCCAGCACCCGCCCCGACCGATCCCCCGTCTCGAGGCCGGTTCAATCAACGTGTGCATGCAGACATGCTGTTGCCTGCCACGCCCCCCACGGAATCGGTGGACGCGACAAAAATCAGCGATCAGCTTTGTATCAAATCAATAAAAAGCTGTTCACTGTAAATGTCACATTCACTACTCTACAGGGGTTGTCCATGTCACGTACACAACAAGCTTTCCGAGCACGCCTGGGGACTCTCCAGCGCATATGAGACACTCGGAGCATGACGACGGCGATCGACCCGATTGCCCCCGAGGGGTCCAAGGCGCTCTTCGGGAACAGCTACATGCACACCGTGCTCGTCGAGATCAGCAAGCACGAGGGAGAGCCCTTCTCGCCCAAGCAGATCATCGACGCGACCGGCCTTCCCGGAGGGCTCGTGCACCCGCTGATCAAACGGCTCCGCTCGCAGCACTTCATCGAGTACATCGGACGCGTTCCCGGCGAGAAGACCACGCTCTATAAGGCCAACGACAACCCCTACATCCGCGCCGCTCGTGAGTACGCGCGCGCATCAGCGGCAAGCGGCTGATTACCTGGCTTCAGCTCGGTCGATGAGTTCCTGTAGTTCCGCGGGGAGCCGTTGTCTGACCCCCACTCGCGTCGAGAGCGCACCGAGATTGCGGTACCAACCGCGTCGCACGTCGCTCGCGCCTTGCCGCGTAAGGCGGGAAACCGTTCGTTCGAGTGCTGCAGTGTCTCCCGGTGTGCGGGCCTGGGTTCGAGATCTCGAAGAGGGAAAGTCTGTCTCTGGAAGCACACGGTCGAGCGGAAGTACGGTCATCTGCTCATCGGACATTGCCGCGTTGATTGAGAAGAAGCAACCTGCATCCGCTGCGCGAGCCGCGTCGTCGCGATCGCCGGTGAACCAGTGGAGGATGACCCCGGGGTGCGGGTGTTTCTCAACGAGGTCTACGACCTGCTTGGTGCGCCCCGTCGAGTGGACCGATATCAGTGCCGGTGGGGCAGCACGAAGGATGGCGGCGAGGATCTCGCCCTGCTGAGTAGCGTCGCCCCGTCGGTCGAGCCCGACTTCACCGATCAGGATGGAGCGGCTAACCGCATCTTGAAAGCGTTGCTCCGACCATTGAGCAAGAGCAGCGGGCACGCCGGGATGCGTACCGATACCCCAGAGCAACCCGGCCTGGGGGTTCTCGATCGCAGCATCAAACTCGTCGAGGCTGCGCGTCATGGCAAACACCTGCGCGCCGTGCAGTGTGCGAGTCTGCGCTGCCGTCACATCGGGTGCGATGTGAGCGTGGCAGTCAAGGTGCGGGAAGGGGAACACGTCTCAACTCTTCCAGGCCTCGATCTACCAACTGCAGAACAGCGTCGAGGTCCGTATCAGGTGGCCACACCGTCGCACTGAGAATGGCATCCTCCTCGATCCCGTAGGCGAAGACGTCGCGAAGGCTGATGACGTCCCGCCAACGTTGCTTGATAAGGCCGGCCAGATCGGCACCGTCCAGCAGCTCACAGTCATACGGAGTCGGGTCGTCGATACCGGCGCCGAGAAATGCTGCGCGGCGCACGACGCATGCGACGCACAGACCGCAGTTGTGGTTGGAGTCGCCGTGGTGAAACTGGGTTCCGCCTTTCGCGCACGAGAACGACGTGGTAGCCGAGTCTCGATATTGGTCCGACATCAGCTCCGGCAGCGCCGCGGCGACCAGTTGACCCTTCGTCAGGTTCGTGAAGGGATTGATGACGACGACATCGATCAGAAGGGTCGTCAGCAGCCTCGACAATAGGTGGAACGTGTACGGGTGCGTCGAGCGAGTGGTCAACGCGCCTCCTCGGCCCGCATCGAGCGGGGGGTTGATGCTGGTGAACCCGTTCTCCGGAACCCACAGCTCAGGAGCGGAGTGCGCGGCGGCGGTCATTACTCCGAGGGCCATGAACATCAGCGAGCGAGAGCGTGGGCCGTGGTTCTTGCGGCGCTTTGAGTCGCGAACGTAAAGCTCGTAGCGGTCGTACGGGTGGCCACCGATCGCGTCGGCGATCGCGTTCTGCGCGCGCCGCACCGCTTTGGACGCATCTCGGTGGCCAACGAAACGAACATCGGCCGCACTATCCCGGAGACCGATCACGGCACCGCACAACGAGTCCAGACCCCCGGAGAGCAGTTGCACTCGTGCCGCAGGCTCCGAGACAGCCAACGGCAGTCTCGCGGTGGCCGGCTTCAGAATGATGCTCCACGAATCTCCTGTCAGCCAGTGAAGAATGTCAGCGAAGTCGGAGATCGGACTACCACTCCACGACGAGGGGTGCTCTACGTGAACGGTGAGCTCGAAGTTGCGGTGTAGCGAAACCCTGGCTTCGCGATAGCCGTGTCGGCGAGGTAGGCGGCTGCCGCGATCCGAAACAGGTCGCGTGCAACGACCGGTGCGGCCGCAAACTCGCCCAGATCCCACGTCATCGTTGAGGCGAGGTCCGCACTCGACACGTCTTTCGTGGACCATGCGAAAGTGAGCCCCGCGCCGGTGGAGGAAGTACCCGCAGGGAGAACTTCGATCTCGTGCGTCTGCATTAGCCGTCTCCCTTGCCGAACACTCGGCATGCTTTCGCGGCGAGTGAAGAGGCGAAGTCCGCCACAGCTTGGGGCGTGGCGTTCACGAGCTGGCCCGCGATCTGTTTGACCTTTCCACCGATGTAGGTGCGCACCTTTTGCTCCAGCTGCACGAGGGCACTGCGTACGACTGAAAGACGACGTTCGCTTGCGGAGAGTTGCACGAGAGTGGTCTTCCAGGCAAGCTCGGTTACGAAGCGCCCTACTGTGTCCGCGAGGGACGCGTCCGAGCTCTGTTCTGCGGAGCGCATGGTGGCAAGGAGCGCCTGCTGGAGGGCAGCGTCGTCGGGATGAGAGGCCGGGCCCAGGACGAGCGCGATGAGTTCGGTGAATAGCCGGACACCGCTGAGTCCCTCCAGTGAGGAAAAGTCCACGCCGTACTCGACAAGGTGGGGAACGTCACCTTGCTGGATCGATGCCAGCGCGTCCAGTACCAAGGATCCGCGTGCGGCCTGCCGCGAGAACGTCGCACCGCCGCTGTCGCGCCCATCTCCGGAACTCGAGGATCCGTCGCTGCGTCGGCCCCGAAGTAGATCCTGGACCTTGTAGGACTTGCCCTGTTTGTCGCCGCGAGACAGCGACTTGCCGAGGGCGGACAGCACGCCACCCGCAATCGGTGCTGCGGGCGAGACGTTCAACGCGTCTGCGGCGTCATACAGAGAATCAACCGTGCCCGACCATGCGCCGGACCCACCGAACGCTCCCGACGTACCCACTAGATGTACTTCCCCGGGAGGTTGTGAACGGGTGAGGTAGGCGAAGACCTCCGGGCAGGATGTGGGTTACCACACTCGCATCCTGACCACGGAGGTCTTCGTGTCTCACGCTAACGC
>NZ_SCOB01000017.1:0-57809 GCF_005503465.1 Microbacterium sp. 4NA327F11
GCATTGGGCGGGCTGCGAGGGCGCGCGGCATTGAGTGAGGTGCGAGGGTGCGCGGAGGACGGGCGGGGAGGGGGAGGCGTGCGGAGGCGCGACGCGCGGTTATACCGCAGCAACCGAAACTCGTCAAGAATCGTGCTGGACATGTCGCCCAGAACGACGTATAGTCAGTAGTTGCGCTCTGTCTCCCCCTGCCTTCATATGGTGGTCGGCTGCTGCGCTCGTGCCCCCGCAGATAGCGGCGTGCGGTGCGAGACCGGGGGAGAGAGCACTCCACCTGACGACAAGGACGATGAGCCCCGTATCGGGCCTCTGGAGGTTACCCCTTGGCTGCCGCGCCCAACGCATCCGCCCCCACCACCCCCAAGAACGGACGCGCGGCTTCGCGCCTCTCGTTCGCGAAGATCAACGACACGCTGACGGTCCCCGACCTGCTGGCGCTGCAGACCGAGTCGTTCGACTGGCTCGTCGGCAACACCACCTGGAAGGCGCGGGTCGCCGAGGCCAAGGCCGCCGGTCGCACCGATGTGCCGGAGCGCAGCGGCCTCGACGAGATCTTCGAGGAGATCTCGCCGATCGAAGACCTCAGCGAGACGATGCAGCTGAGCTTCACCAACCCGTACCTCGAGCCCGAGAAGTACTCCATCGAGGAGTGCAAGGAGCGCGGCAAGACCTACGCCGCCCCGCTCTACGTCGAGGCCGAGTTCATGAACCACCAGACCGGTGAGATCAAGACGCAGACGGTCTTCATGGGCGACTTCCCGCTCCAGACCGACAAGGGCACGTTCATCATCAACGGCACCGAGCGAGTCGTCGTCTCGCAGCTCGTCCGCTCGCCGGGCGTCTACTTCGACAAGGTCGCCGACAAGACCAGCGACAAGGACATCGTGTCCGCGCGCGTCATCCCCAGCCGCGGCGCCTGGCTCGAGTTCGAGATCGACAAGCGCGACCAGGTGGGTGTGCGCATCGACCGCAAGCGCAAGCAGTCGGTCACCGTCTTCCTCAAGGCCCTGGGCCTCACGAGCGAGGACATCCTGACCGAGTTCGCCGGCTTCGACTCGATCGCCGAGACGCTCTCGAAGGACACCATCCTCACCAAGGAAGACGCCCTCCGCGACATCTACCGCAAGCTGCGTCCGGGCGAGCAGGTCGCCGCCGAGGCCGCTCGCGCGCTGCTCGACAACTTCTACTTCTCGCCGAAGCGCTACGACCTCGCGAAGGTCGGCCGCTACAAGCTGAACCAGAAGCTCGGCATCGACAAGCCGCTCACCGACTCGGTGCTCACGGTTGCCGACATCGTCGCGACCATCAAGTACCTCGTCGCACTGCACCGCGGTGACAAGACCTTCGAGGGCGTGCGCGCCGGTAAGCCGGCCGACATCCGCATCGACGTCGACGACATCGACAACTTCGGCAACCGTCGCATCCGCGCGGTCGGCGAGCTGATCCAGAACCAGGTCCGCACGGGTCTGTCCCGCATGGAGCGTGTCGTCCGCGAGCGCATGACCACGCAGGACATCGAGGCCATCACCCCGCAGACCCTGATCAACGTGCGCCCCGTCGTCGCCGCGATCAAGGAGTTCTTCGGAACGTCGCAGCTGTCGCAGTTCATGGATCAGAACAACCCGCTCGCGGGTCTGACCCACAAGCGCACGCTGTCGGCGCTCGGCCCCGGCGGTCTGTCGCGTGAGCGCGCAGGCGTCGAGGTGCGCGACGTGCACCCCTCGCACTACGGCCGCATGTGCCCGATCGAGACGCCGGAAGGCCCGAACATCGGTCTGATCGGCCGTATGGCGACCTTCGGCCGCATCAACGCGTTCGGCTTCATCGAGACCCCGTACCGCAAGGTCGTCGCGGGTCGCGTCACCGAGCAGATCGACTACCTCACCGCCAGCGAGGAGAACGAGTTCCGTGTCGCCCCGGCCAGCACCCCGCTGAACGCCGACGGCACGTTCTCGCAGGACCGCGTCCTCGCCCGTCGTGGCGACGGCGGCGAGGTCGACCTGTTCCCGGCCGACGAGATCGGTTACATGGATGTCTCGCCCCGCCAGATGGTGTCGGTCGCGACCTCGCTCATCCCGTTCCTCGAGCACGACGACGCCAACCGCGCCCTCATGGGTGCGAACATGCAGCGCCAGGCCGTGCCGCTCGTGCGCAGCGAGTCGCCCGTGGTCGGCACCGGCATGGAGGGCTTCGCGGCCATCGACGCCGGTGACGTGGTCACCGCGCAGAAGTCGGGTGTCGTGCTCGAGGTGTCGGCCGACGTCGTCACCATCCAGCTCGACGAGGGCTGCACGCAGGACTACTTCCTGCGCAAGTTCGACCGCTCGAACCAGGGCACGTCGTACAACCAGCGCGTGGTCGTCTCGGCCGGCGAGCGCATCGAGGCCGGCGAGGTCATCGCCGACGGCCCCGCCACCGAGAACGGCGAGCTCGCGCTCGGCAAGAACCTGCTGGTCGCGTTCATGACGTGGGAGGGCCACAACTTCGAGGACGCCATCATCCTCAGCCAGGACCTCGTGAAGGACGACACCCTCTCCTCGATCCACATCGAGGAGTACGAGGTCGACGCCCGCGACACGAAGCTCGGCAAGGAGGAGATCACCCGTGACCTCCCCAACGTCAGCCCCGACCTGCTGAAGGACCTCGACGAGCGCGGCATCATCCGCATCGGCGCCGAGGTGCGTCCCGGCGACATCCTCGTCGGCAAGGTCACGCCGAAGGGCGAGACCGAGCTGAGCGCCGAGGAGCGCCTGCTGCGCGCCATCTTCAACGAGAAGAGCCGCGAGGTGCGCGACACCTCGCTCAAGGTTCCTCACGGTGAGCAGGGCACGATCATCGCGGTCAAGGAGTTCAACGCCGAGGAGGGCGACGACGAGCTCGGCTCGGGCGTCAACCGCCGCGTCGTCGTCTACATCGCCCAGAAGCGCAAGATCACCGAGGGCGACAAGCTCGCGGGCCGCCACGGCAACAAGGGCGTCATCGCGAAGATCCTCCCGGTCGAGGACATGCCGTTCCTCCGCGACGGCACTCCGGTCGACGTAATCCTGAACCCGCTCGGCATCCCCGGCCGCATGAACTTCGGCCAGGTGCTCGAGACCCACCTCGGGTGGATCGCGAAGCAGGGCTGGAAGGTCGAGGGCACCCCGGAGTGGGCCGCCCAGCTGCCGAAGGCCGCGTTCGAGGCCGCGCCGAACACGAAGGTCGCGACCCCCGTGTTCGACGGTGCGTTCGAGGAGGAGATCGCGGGTCTGCTCGACTCGACGAACCCGACGCGCGACGGCGACCGCCTCATCGACCGCTCGGGCAAGACCACGCTGTTCGACGGCCGCTCCGGCGAGCCGTTCCCGGCGCCCATCTCGGTCGGCTACATGTACATCCTGAAGCTGCACCACCTGGTCGACGACAAGATCCACGCCCGCTCGACCGGCCCCTACTCGATGATCACGCAGCAGCCGCTGGGTGGTAAGGCGCAGTTCGGTGGCCAGCGCTTCGGTGAGATGGAGGTGTGGGCCCTCGAGGCCTACGGCGCCGCGTACGCACTGCAGGAGCTCCTGACCATCAAGTCCGACGACATCCTCGGCCGTGTGAAGGTCTACGAGGCGATCGTCAAGGGCGAGAACATCCAGGAGCCCGGCATCCCGGAGTCGTTCAAGGTGCTCATGAAGGAGATGCAGTCGCTCTGCCTGAACGTCGAGGTGCTCTCGGCGGACGGCACGGCGGTGAACCTCCGCGACACGGATGACGACGCCTTCCGCGCGGCGGAGGAGCTCGGCATCAACATCTCCACCCGGTTCGAGACCTCGTCGATCGACGAGATCTGAACCCGGCCAGGCAAGAACTGAATTTCGACACAGGAGAATTCGTGCTCGACGCAACAACTTTCGATGAGCTTCGCATCGGCCTGGCCACCGCCGACGACATCCGTCGTTGGTCCTTCGGTGAGGTCAAGAAGCCCGAGACCATCAACTACCGCACGCTGAAGCCCGAGAAGGACGGGCTCTTCGGCGAGCAGATCTTCGGCCCCTCCCGCGACTGGGAGTGCGCCTGCGGCAAGTACAAGCGCGTGCGCTTCAAGGGCATCGTCTGCGAGCGCTGCGGCGTGGAGGTCACCAAGAGCTCCGTCCGCCGTGAGCGCATGGGCCACATCGAGCTGGCCGCCCCGGTCACGCACATCTGGTACTTCAAGGGCGTTCCCTCGCGTCTCGGGCACCTGCTCGACATGGCGCCGAAGGACCTCGAGAAGGTCATCTACTTCGCCGCGTACATGGTCATCTCGGTCGACGACGACGCTCGTCACCGTGACCTGCCCACGCACGAGGGCCACATCCGCAACGAGCTGAAGACGATCGCCGATCGTCGTGACTCCCGCATCGCGACCCGTCTCGCGAAGCTGGAGGAGGAGCTCGCCGCGCTCGAGGCCGAGGGTGCGAAGGCCGACCAGAAGAAGAAGGTCAAGGACGCCGCCGAGAAGGACATGGCGACGATCCGCAAGAATGCGGACGAGCAGATCGCCAAGCTCGAGCGCGTGTGGGAGGAGTTCCGCACGCTCGCCGTCGGCCAGCTCAAGAGCGAGGACGAGGTCTTCAACGAGCTCTACGACCGCTTCGGCCAGTACTTCGAGGCGCACATGGGCGCCGAGGCGATCAAGCGTCGCCTCGAGGAGTTCGACCTGCAGACCGAGGCCGACAACCTCCACCTGCAGATCGCCGAAGGCAAGGGCCAGCGCAAGATCCGCGCGATCAAGCGCCTGAAGGTCGTCAACTCGTTCCTGTCGACGGGCATGAGCCCGGCCGCCATGGTGCTCGACGTCGTGCCGGTGATCCCGCCGGAGCTGCGTCCGATGGTGCAGCTCGACGGTGGCCGCTTCGCGACATCCGATCTCAACGACCTCTACCGTCGCGTGATCAACCGCAACAACCGTCTCCGTCGCCTGATCGACCTGGGTGCGCCCACGATCATCGTGAACAACGAGAAGCGGATGCTGCAGGAGGCCGTCGACGCGCTGTTCGACAACGGTCGTCGTGGTCGTCCCGTCACGGGCACGGGCAACCGTGCGCTGAAGTCGCTGTCCGACATGCTCAAGGGCAAGCAGGGCCGCTTCCGCCAGAACCTGCTCGGCAAGCGCGTGGACTACTCGGGCCGTTCGGTCATCATCGTGGGCCCGCAGCTCAAGCTCCACCAGTGCGGTCTGCCCAAGCAGATGGCTCTCGAGCTGTTCAAGCCGTTCGTGATCAAGCGCCTCATCGAGCTGCAGCACTCGCAGAACATCAAGGCCGCCAAGCGCGCCGTCGAGCGCACGCGTCCCGAGGTCTGGGACGTGCTCGAGGAGATCATCCGCGAGCGCCCGGTGCTGCTGAACCGTGCCCCCACGCTCCACCGTCTGGGCATCCAGGCGTTCGAGCCGCAGCTCGTCGAGGGCAAGGCCATCCAGCTCCACCCGCTCGTGTGCGCCGCCTTCAACGCGGACTTCGACGGTGACCAGATGGCCGTGCACCTGCCGCTGTCGGTCGAGGCCCAGGCCGAGGCCCGCATCCTGATGCTCGCCTCGAACAACATCCTCAAGCCGTCGGACGGCCGCCCGGTGACCCTGCCCTCGCAGGACATGATCATCGGCCTGCACCACCTGACCACGGTCAAGGAGGGCGCCGCCGGTGAGGGTCGCGTGTTCGGCTCGGTCGGCGAGGCGATCCTCGCGAAGGACGAGGGCACGCTCGACATCCAGGCGAAGGTGCGCATCCGCGTTCCGGGGCTGACGTTCCTCGAGGGCCAGGCGCCCGAGGGCTACGAGCGCCACGGTCTGCTGGATGCCTCGCTCGGCCAGGCGATCTTCAACGACACCCTCCCCAAGGGCTTCCCGTTCGTTCGCGAGCAGGCCGACAAGGGCAAGCTGTCGCAGATCGTCAACAAGCTGGCCGAGGAGTACCCGCACGTCGAGGTGGCCGCTTCGCTCGACCGCATCAAGGACGCCGGCTTCTACTGGGCGACCCGTTCGGGCGTCACGGTGGCGCTGAGCGACGTTCTCACCCCGCCGAACAAGGCCGAGATCATCGCCGGCTACGAGAAGCAGGCCGCGAAGGTGCAGGGTCAGTACGACAAGGGTCTGACGACCGACGCGGAGCGCCGCGCCGAGCTCATCAAGATCTGGACCGAGGCCACCGACGAGGTGCAGAAGGCGATGCGCGCCAACTTCCCCGACGAGAACACCATCAACCGCATGGTGTCCTCGGGTGCTCGTGGTAACTGGCTGCAGATCCGCAACATCGCGGGTATGCGTGGTCTGGTGAACAACCCGAAGGGTGAGATCATCGCCCGTCCGATCATCTCCTCGTACCGCGAGGGTCTGTCGGTGGCGGAGTACTTCATCGCGACGCACGGTGCCCGTAAGGGTCTGGCCGACACCGCTCTGCGTACCGCCGACTCGGGTTACCTGACCCGTCGTCTGGTGGATGTCTCGCAGGACGTCATCATCCGCGAGGAGGACTGCGGCACGACCAAGGGTCTCGAGCTGCCGATCGCCTCGGTCGGCGCCGACGGCGTCCTCATCAAGGACCCGAACGTCGAGAACTCGGTGTTCGCCCGCACTCTGGCCGCCGACGCGGTCTCGGAGTCGGGTGAGGTGCTGGCCCCGGCCGGCTCCGACGTGGGCGACGTGCTCATCAACAGCCTGGTCGAGGCGGGCGTCACCGCCATCAAGGTGCGCTCGGTGCTCACCTGCGACTCGGCCGTCGGTGTCTGCGCGAAGTGCTACGGCCGTTCGCTCGCGACCGGCAAGGTCGTCGACATCGGCGAGGCGGTCGGCATCATCGCGGCCCAGTCGATCGGTGAGCCCGGCACGCAGCTGACGATGCGTACGTTCCACACCGGTGGTTCGGCATCGGCCGAGGACATCACGCAGGGTCTGCCGCGTGTCCAGGAGCTGTTCGAGGCGCGTACCCCCAAGGGCGCGTCGCCGATCGCCGAGTCCGACGGTCGCATCACGATCGAGGAGACCGAGAAGCAGAAGAAGGTCATCCTGACGCCCGACAGCGGCGACGAGCCGCATGTCTACCCGGTGCTCAAGCGCGCGACCCTCCTGGTCGAGGACGGCCAGCACGTGACCGTCGGTCAGCCGCTGCAGGTCGGCACGCTCGACCCGAAGGAGATCATGCGCGTGCAGGGCGCCCGCGAGGTGCAGAAGTACCTCGTCGGCGGCGTGCAGGGCGTGTACCGCTCGCAGGGTGTGCCGATCCACGACAAGCACATCGAGGTCATCGTGCGTCAGATGCTCCGCAAGGTCACCGTGGTCGACCACGGCGACACCGGACTCCTGCCGGGTGAGCTCGTCGACTCGCGTCGCTTCATCGACATCAACCGCGAGTCGGTGTCGGAGGGCAAGCGTCCCGCGTCGGGCCGTCCTGAGCTGATGGGTATCACGAAGGCGTCGCTCGCGACGGAGTCGTGGCTGTCGGCCGCGTCGTTCCAGGAGACGACCCGCGTGCTCACGCAGGCCGCCATGGAGGGCAAGCGCGACCCGCTGGTCGGTCTCAAGGAGAACGTCATCATCGGAAAGCTCATCCCCGCGGGAACCGGTCTGTCGAAGTACCGGAACGTCACGGTGGAGGCCACGGAGGAGGCGAAGAGCGAGCGGTACCCCAACCGCATCTTCGCGTCGGACGGCGCGTACAGCGACGCCGACTTCACCTACGTCGACTACGACAGCTTCTCGACGGACGACATCGCTCCCGGTACCTACAACTGAGAGTGAGCGGATGCCGCGGCATCCGTCTCGACCGAAGCGCCCCGGCTCGTGCCGGGGCGCTTCGGCGTTTCCGGGTGCCTCCGCCGCGCGCCGTTTCCGGCGTGTCGGCCGCGGGGTCCGTACCGTGGGGGCGGGAGGTGCGGATGGCGCGGGTGGGTGGACGCAACGAGGTCATCGCGTGGATCATCGGGCTGCTGTCGGTGGCCGTGGTGCTCGCGCTGCTCGTGCTGGCGCTGCCGGCGTTGCCGTTCGGCTCGGGGTTCGTGTCGCAGCTGCTCGGCCAGTCGCGTCCGACGACGTCGCCGACGGTCGATGCGACCGAGGCTGCCGTGCCGACGACGGGATGCGGGCCGTATCTGGGCGATGCGCTGTGGCAGTCGGTGGCGCTGCGTCGGGGCGTGCAGCTGGTGGAGGCCAAAGATGCACCGACGAGCGCGGCGAAGGACCTCGTGGGCGCACTCTCGCCGCAGGTGCAGCTCTCGTGCGCGTTCACGGGCCCGGGTGGGACCGAGAAGATCGTGACGTCGATCTCGACGGTGACCGTGGGTGCCGAGCAGGTGGCGACCGCGGCGCTGGGGAGCACCGGATTCCAGTGCGTGCCGTTCGGTCAGGGCACCCGCTGCACCCGCACGATCGGGGCGGTCACGGAGGACGACGTCATCGAGGGTCAGACGTGGCTGTCGACGACCTTCACGAACTGGCGGCCGCTCGGCTACACCGAGGCGTTCGCGGCGAAGATCTGGCCGAAGTAGGCGGATGCCGCGGCATCCCCGCCGGCGGGTGGGAGGGGGCGGTCAGCCCCAGAGGTGCGCGACGATCGCGGCGGTGTACCCGGTGGGGGCGAGGTTCGACCAGAGGGTGTCGAGCAGCACGCCGTCCTTCCAGAACACCGTGCGCCCGTCCATGACGGGGTAGGTGGCGTCCTTCCACGTCTTGCCGCAGCGTGAGCCGCCGTTCTCGGGGTAGCAGTCGAACTTCTGGTCGACCTGCAGCGTGGCGAACAGGGTGGCCGCGTCGCTCTGCGAGAGCTTCGAGATGCGGGTGCTGATGCCGGTGGTGTCCGATTTCGGGTCCCGCCAGTTGCACACCAGCGATCCGTCGGCCTGCACTCCGCCGCCGACGGCCGGGTCGTTGAGGGGAGTCTTGCCGAGCTGGGTCAGCACGTCGGCGGTGAGCAGAGACCGGCAGTCGGTGGGGATCGCGATGGGGGTGGCGGACGGCTCGGGACTCGGGGTGACCAGAGCGGATGCCGTCGGCGCCGGCGTCGCGCCGGCGGTCGGTGTCGCGCTCGAGCCCTCGGGTGACGGCGTGACGGCACGCGGCGGTGCGGTGTAGCTGCCGCAGCCCGCCAGGGCGAGTCCGGCCGCGAGCAGGAGGGCGACGGCGGGCAGACGGCGGGCGGGCATGCTGGGAGGGTAACCCGCGGCATCCGCCTCTCGGCCCGCCACACCCGGACCGTCGCCGGATCGTGTCGCGGTGTGGCGTGGGAGGTGTGTGGTTCCGGCGCGTCGCGCGGGTGCGGCGGTACCCTCGCCATGCGGACGCACGTCCGCGTGAGGAGCAAGGTCTGATGAGCGACGCCACCCCGAAGGACACCGACGCCGCACCGGAGCAGCCGGTCTCCGACGCCTCCGTCGAGACGGCGCCCGAGGCCGCGCCGGTCGTCGAGGCCGCCCCGGCGTCGGCCGCCGACACCCCTGCGACAGCCGAGCCGGTCGTCGCCGAGCCGGTCGCCGCTGAGCCCGTCGTGGTCGAACCCGCCGCCGAGCCCGTCTTCATCGAACCTGCGCCGGTCGCCGAGACCGCGGCATCGGACTCGACCCCGTGGTACGAGCGTCCCGAGGTCGTCGCCGCCGCAGCCGCGGCGCCCGAACCCGCCTATGTTCCGGCAGCCGCGTACTCCGCCGAGACCACGACACTCGCTGAGCAGCCGCCGACCGTCGCCTACGCGCCGAGCCCGATCTTCGTGCAGGCGCCCGAAGCGCCGCTTCCGCGCGGCAACCGCGCCGCCGCCGGCGGCATCGGTCTGATCGCGGCTGTCGCGTTCGGCGTGGTGCTGGCCGTCGCCACGCTCATCAGCGGTTTCGTCGACCGCACCGTCGACTTCGGCAACGTCGGCACCGCCGCCTTGGCGCTGCTGCCGAGCTGGTCGTTCTGGCTGCCGATCGCCGCGTTCTTCGTCGCATTCTGGTTCCTCGGGGCGATCCTCAACCGCGCCCGCTGGGGACTGTGGGTGATCTTCGGCATCCTCGTCGGTGTGGCCGCGTGGGCCGGCGTCGTGCTGGGTGCGCTCATCGATGCGCCGTTCTGGCAGCTGACGGCACGCCAGACCCTCACGCTCGCCGAGGCCAACGTGCTCACGCCGCTCTCGGTCGTCGCATTCATCGCCGGTCGTGAGCTGACCATCTGGTTCGCGGCGTGGGTCGCGGCCCGCGGACGTCGCATCACCGCGCTGAACGAGGAGGCGCAGGCCGAGTACGAGCGTACGCTCGAGGCGGGTCCCCAGCTCGTGCACCAGGCCTGATCGCCGCCGGAGCGATCGGATGCCGCGGCGCCTCGTGGTCGCGATGGCCACGGTGCTGTTCGTGGCGCTGGTGGTCTGCGGGTTCGGCTTCGGCACGCTGCTGACCGATGTCGACGTGGTGTCGGCAGGCGGTGTCGGACCGGTGCCGGGAGCGTTGGCGGTCGTGGCGGCAGCGGGCGCCCTGGCGCTCGTGATCATTCCGCCCGGGCGAGCGGTCGTGGCGGTGCCGGCCGCCGTCGCGGCGGCCTTCCTCTCCTACGCGGTGGTTCTCGGTGCGGGGGTGCTCGTCGCCTCGAGCGATCCGGCGGTGGCGTTGTCGGCCGTCGGGCGGGCCGCGGCATCCTGGCCCGGACTCGTCGTGGCGGGCGCGGCGGCGCTCGCCGCGCTGTCGGTACGGGTGTTCACTCCCCGTCGCGGCTGACCAGATCGGATGCCGCACCGCGCGCCCCATGACCGTGGGCGTCGGGCGCACTACCGTGTTCTCCTGTGGAGCGTTCGCTCGAGACACAGGTCAGCCAGGCGGTGGACGCCTGGCTGCGCTGGCTGCCGCGGTGGGAGCCGGCGACGCATCGGGGTCGGTCCGCACCGTGCCGACGCTGCTTCGGGTCGCCGGTGCTGTCGGCCGCGGGTCTCGGCTCGGACGTGCCGCACGGCGTGCACCACGGGCTGTCGACCCGGGTCAAGGCGATCGTCGATCACGCGGTCGCCGACTACACGGCCAAGAACCTGCCGCTGCTGAACGCCGAACTCGACCAGCAGGCCGCCCGCAACCGGGAGCGCACCTACCGCCCGACCGAGGGGCTCGAGCCCGAGTTCGAGGGCATGCCGCTGGACCCCGACCCCGTTCCGGGGATGCCGTTCCTGTTCACGATCGCGGGGCTTGCCGCCGAGGCCGACGGAGACGTCCCGAGCCTGCCGCCTCTCTCGGACGAGGCCAAGGCCGCGCTTCGACAGGAGGTCGGCCTCGCCGACGACTACGCGAACATGGTCGGCCGGGAGGTGTGCAGCATCCTTCTGCACCATCGCATCCGCATCCAGGCCGCGGTCGCCGAGTACGTCGAGCCGCAGATCGCGCTGATGCTCGAGGAGCTCACCCGCACCCTCGACGCCCCGTTCTGGGCCGATCCCGATGCGGATGCCGGGGGCACCACCCCGCTCGTCTGAGCCATCCACAACGCCGTGTCAAGCGTCCGGGGGCGACCTATCGCTTTGTTAGCATGAGCGGGCTCCGGGGCGCACCACACCACCCACACCGCTTCGCGTGACCGGAGGACGGTTCCGGGGGTTCGATGATGGCGCAGCGCATGCCTTCCGCGCCGCCCGTCCTGCCCGGGCTGACCTACGTGAGACCCCTCGGATCCGGCGGATTCGCCGACGTCTTCCTCTATGCGCAGGACATGCCGCGCCGACAGGTCGCCGTGAAGGTGCTGCCGAGCGATGTCGGCGACCCCGACCTGCTGCGCATGTTCAACGCCGAGGCCGACGTGCTCGCGCACCTGTCGGCGCACCCCTCGATCGTCACCGTCTACCAGGCCGGCATCTCGGCCGACGGACGCCCGTACATCGTGATGGAGTACTGCCCCGGGTCGCTCGCCCAGCGGTACCGCCTCGAGCGGCTGCCGGTCGACGATGTGCTCGCCACGGGTGTGCGCATGGCGAGCGCCCTCGAGTCGGCGCACCGTGCCGGCCTCATCCACCGCGACGTCAAGCCCAGCAACATTCTCGTGACGACCTTCGGCTCACCGGTGCTCGCCGACTTCGGCATCGCGTCGGCGCTCGCCCGCTCCTCGAGCGAGGAGGTGCTCGCGATGTCGATCCCGTGGAGCGCGCCCGAGGTCGTCGAGGAGCAGAGCAGCGGCACGATCTCGAGCGAGGTGTGGAGTCTCGGCGCCACCGTCTATTCGCTTCTCGCCGGCCACAGCCCGTTCGAACGACGTGAACGCGGGCAGAACTCGAAGGACCAGCTGCGCCGACGCATCGCCCGGGCGAGCTACACCGAGATCGTCCGCACCGACGTGCCCGCCGAGCTGCAGCAGGTGCTGCAGCGGGCGATGAGCCGGGATCCACGGAAGCGGTATCCGACGGCGTTGGCCTTCGCCGAGGCGCTGCGCGAGGTGCAGCGCGACCTCGGCCTGGCTCTGACCCCCCTCGAGGTGGCGCAGGGTGAGTGGGAGCCCGGGGTCGCCGCGGTCGATCTGACGGATGCCACGCTCCGCGGCAGCGTGCGCTCGCACGTCGTCCACGACTCACGCCGCAAGAAGCGGGAGCAGTCCGGTGTGCGCGGGCTCGCGCGCGATGAGGACTCCGACATCTCCGCGCCGACCCGCGGCGGTGCGCGGGTGCCCTGGGTGCTGGCCGGTGTCGCGGCCGCGGCGGTGGCCGCTCTGGTCGTGATGGTCGTGCTCGTCGTGGTCGGAGTGATCTGAGTGCGGCGCGTCGGGATCATCGCCACCGTCTCCGCGGTGGTGGTCGCCGGTCTCGTCGTCGCGCTCGCGGTGGTGTGGCCCGGTCTCGATGCGCAGGAGACGCCGAAGTACGACACCTCGGTGTGGGCGCTGCAGACCGGCGACGGCCGGCGGTACGCGCGGGTGAACACCAGCATCGGCGAGCTCGACACTGTGCGCTCGATCAGCAACCCGAGCGAGGTGGCGCAGGGACCTGACGGGGCGTACCTCTACTCGGACAGCTTCACGAAGCTCACGAAGATCGACCCCGCGCAGCCGGTGAACCTCGACGAGGAGACCCTGCGCGCATCCGACTCGACACCGTCGGGAACGAAGGATGTCGCCACTTCCGGCGACTTCGCGGCCTACCTGACCGACGCGGGCGCCGTGTTCGCGGGCCGGCTGTCCACAGGATCGTCGAGCCTCGTCGACCCGGACGCCGCCACCGACAACGCGCCCCAGTATGCGGCGGATGCGATCGCGGTCGATGCCCGCGGCCGGCTGTACGCCTATTCGAAGCGCGACAAGCAGGTGCTCGTCTACGACATCGTCACGGGGAAGCAGCTGCGCCGGGACGACGCGAGCGCGATCGATCCGGCGACGCCGCTGATCTCGGCCGCGGGGGACACGTGGGTGCTGGTGGGCGCCGACACCGGCGACGTCCTCGTGCAGGGGCGCGCCGCCGAGAAGATCCCGGTCACCGGCACGGCCGTGGTCGGGGCACCCTCCACCTCCGTGGGTGCGGTCTACGTCGCGTCGGCCTCGGCACTCGTGAGCGTGCCGGTCGACGGGTCGTCCCCGCGGGTCGAGGAGGGGTCCGAAGGAGGCGCGAGCCTCGGTGTTCCGGCGACCCCCGTCGTGCACGACGGCGAGGTCTTCGCGGCGTGGGTCGGCACGGGCGCCGACGGCGGGGTGCTGTGGAGCTCGAAGACCGGTCGCAAGACGCTCGACTACGGCGGATTGAGCCTCCCCAACGACGTGCGCCCGGCGTTCGTGCAGAGCGCGAACGCGGTCATCCTCAACGAGACGCGCTCCGGATGGGTGTGGCTCGTGCCCGACGGCACCCTCGTGACATCCAGCCAGGACTGGTCGCTGGATGATCGCACCGATCCGACGCAGGCGCAGAGCGATCAGCAGCAGCAGGTGGTCATCGACCCGAAGCCGCCGATCGCGGAGCCCGACACGTTCGGGGTGAGAGCGGGCGCTCTCGTGTCGCTGCCGGTCCTCCTGAACGACCACGACCCCAACCAGGACGTGCTGAGCATCGATCCGGCCTCCGTCACCGGACTCGATCCCGGCTTCGGCACCCTCAGCATCACCGACAACCGTCAGCAGTTCGCCGTGCAGGTGGCGCCGGGTGCGAGCGGCACGGCCACGTTCCAGTACGCGGTGAGCGACGGCACGACCTCCGACGGCCTTCTCTCGAAGCCGACGACCGTGACGCTGACCGTCGTGCCGCCGTCCCAGGACGGTGCGCCGGTGTGGTGCGGCGTCGAGAAGTGCCTGCAGCCGTGGCCGACCCCGGAGGTCGCGCGAGGGGGCACAGTGACGGTGCCGGTGCTGCCCGGCTGGGTCGACCCCGAGAGCGACCCGGTGTTCCTGCTCAGCGTGCAGAACCCGTCGGGCGTCGGCACCGTCGCGGCATCCCCGTCGGGGGAGGTCGTCTATCAGCACGCCGACGACGGGTCGGGTGGCGAGCAGCAGATCGACCTCATCGTCACCGTGTCGGATACGACCGGCAAGACCGCCGAGCGCACGCTGACGATCAGGGTGACGCCCCAGCCGAAGCTCACCGTGCAGTCGTTCGCGTCGGTCGACGTCGTCGGTGCGGGTGCCGAGATCGACGTGGCCCCGCACGTGACGGGTACGGCGGGTTCACTGCACCTCACCTCGGTGCGGGTGCTCGATCAGGCCGCCGCGAGCGCGACGATCGTGGACGGCTCGACCCGTTTCGACTTCTCGGCGCAGGCGGCGGGCACCTATCGCGTCGACTTCACGGTCTCCGATGGGCGATCGGATGCCACGGGCACCGCCAAGATCACCCTGCTCCCCGCCGACGCGCCCGCGCAGCTGGCGACGGCCCCGGTCGTCGCGTTCGTGCATCCGCAGCAGGACGCCACCCTCGACGTGCTGAAAGCCGTCTCGAACCCGACCGGCCGGGTGCTTCTGATCAACGACATCGTCGGCACCGCGGCGTCGGGGGCGAGCCTGTCCGTGGACGGTGTGGGTCAGAGCTACATCCGCGTCTCGGGTGCGACGGCGACGGGCGCGTCGGGACTGCTCGGCACCGTCACCTATGCGGTCAGTGACGGCACGGATGACGCGGGCTCCCGCGTCACCGGCACCGCGACGGTCTACCTGCTCCCCGAGGCGCCCGAACTCGCCCCCATCGCCGTCGACGACACCGTCACCGTGCGCGAGGGCACTCAGATCGACATCCCCGTGCTCGACAACGACATCTCGCCGGCCGGAGGGGTGCCGGTGCTCGATCCCTCATCGGTGCGCTCCTCGACGCCGGATGCGCTCGCCTTCGCCTCGGGAAGCACGCTGCGCTACCTCGCCCCGGCCACCCCCGGCGACTACACCGTGGAGTACTCCGACTACACATCGGGCTCGCCGAGGCTGCAGTCCACCGCGACCGTGCACGTGCACGTGCTGTCGAACGACACGAACCGTGCCCCGACCCCGCGCACGCTCGAGGGTCGCGTGCTCGCCGGTCAGTCGGTGCTGATCCCGTTCGACGGGTACGGCATGGACCCCGACGGCGACACCGTCACCCTCGCCGGCATCGACGGGCAGCCGCAGAGCGGTGTCGCCACGATCTCGCCCGACGGCGCCTCGATCCTCTACACGTCGGTGTCGGGCTACCGCGGTCAGGTGTCTTTCACCTACGAGGTGACGGACGAGTTCGGCGCGGTCGGCAAGGGCACGGTGCGGGTCGGGGTGCTCGACGACCAGTCGAACCCGAGCCCGGTCACCTTCACCGACTACGTGCAGGTGCAGGCGAGCGAGACCAACAGTGTGCGGGTGAGTCCCCTCGCCAACGACATCGATCCGACGATGCAGGGTCTGACGCTCACCGACGTGCGCCCCGACCTCCCGGCGACTCTCGACGACGGATCTCCCAACCCGCAGTACGAGGCCGAGAAGGCGCGGGTGACCTCGACGACCGACGGCATCGTGGTCATCACGGCCGGCACCGATCCGGGAACCACGTCGTTCCTCTACGACGTGAAGTCGGGATCCGGCAACACCGGTCGTGGACTCATCGTGGTGCAGGTCATCCGCGATCCCGTGCCGGATTACCCGATCGTCGCCGACACCGTGCTCACTCCCGAGAATCGCGACGACATCGTCGGCGGTGTCGACGTGCTCACGGGCAGGTCGAGCTGGTCGGCGGGCGATGTGTCGTCGCTGACGGTGTCGCTGTGGCATCCCGTCGCGGGCTTCACCGCCGACGGACGCACGATCTCCGGCGCGGTGCCCGAGGCGACCGAGCTGATCCCGTTCGTCGTCACGGGGAAGATCGGCGACACGCAGGTCTCGACGTACGCGTTCCTGCGTGTACCGGGGCGCAACGACATGTCGGTGTCGCTGCAGCCGAGCATCCGGCCGGTGCAGGTCACCGAGCTCGAGTCGGCGGAGTTCGACATGACCGACCTCGTCAGCGCACCGCGCGGGACGACGATCGAGGTCGGCTCGGATGTCTCGGCCTCCGGGGCGCGGCAGGGTGCCCTGTGCTCCGTGGTCTCGGGCACCGTGCTGCGTTACGACGCGAACGCGAACGCCCCCTGGGTCGACGCATGCCGCGTGCCGGTCCGCGTCGTCGGCCAGCAGCAGTGGACCTACCTGTCGGTGCCCATCACCGTCATCCCGCGCGACCCGCAGCCGCAACTGTCCCCGGCCTCGATCACCGTCGGCCCGGGGGAGACCCAGACGTACGACCTCAAGACGATGACGACGTGGCAGCTGCGCCCCGACTGGGAGAACATCCGCTACGCGGTGCAGTACTCCGGGTCGCTGTTCCAGGTCTCGCTCGCGGGCTCGGTGCTCACTGTCACCGGAAACGACCGGGCGCTCCCGGGTGCCCAGGATGCCGTGGTGGTCACCGTCACGAACTACACCTCGGTGCAGCCGGCGCGTCTGATCCTGAGGGTGGGCGCGGCGCCGTCGACCCTGCCCGCGGGCGGCACCGTGGCGCGGCAGTGCTCCCAGGCGAACGGCTCCTCGTGCACGTTCGCGGTCATCGGCGCGAGCGGCGAGGTCAATCCGCTGCCGCGCACGCCGCTGATCGTCGTGGCGGCGCGTCCGGTCGGCGCGTGCGTCGGGGTGAGCTTCCAGGTCGCGTCGCCCACGAGCGTCACCGCCTCGTGGACATCGGATGCCCCGGGCGCGACGTGCACGGCCGCGTTCTCCGTGCAAGATGCGCAGGGCCGCATCACGACCGCCGAGCGCGACGGCACGATCCTGCTCGATCTGCAGGGATACCCCAAGGCCCCCGCGAGCGTGCGGCAGACCGACTACGCCGACGGCACCTTGACGCTCCGGGTCGACCCCGGCGCCGCCGCGCTGGCGTACCCGGCGCTGACCGGGTTCGTCGTGCGCTGGCAGGGACAGGTCGTCGCCCAGTGCGCCCCGAACGGTGTCTGCCCCGACATCTCGGCGCCCAACGGCGAGCAACGCACCTACGAGGTCTGGGCGGTCAACGCCGTCGGCGAGTCGCGATCGAGCGTGCGCACCCTGGGCTGGGCGTACGACGCGCCGGCCACGCCGGGTCAGGTCACCGCGACCCCCCTCGTCACCGCCGACGGGTCGGGCAAAGTCGTCGACCTGCAGGTGAGCGGGATCGACGCGGCCCAGACGGGCTCGCTGCGGATCCAGAGCGCCGTCGGCGAGACGCGCACCGTGACCATCGCGCCGAACCAGACGAGCGTCTCGGTGTCACGGTTCGTGGTCGGATCGAACACCCAGACCCCGGTGACGGTGACACCCGTCTCGCGCTACTCGCTCCCGCCCGGGCTCGCGGGGTCGACGGCCGGGTCGGCGGCGACGGTGAACACGAACGGCGTGGGTGCGCCGGTGAACGCCGCCCTGGCGCTGCAGGCCACCTCGAATGGGAACGGCACGTCGACGATCCTCGCCACCGGCACGGCCCAGCCCGGCGGCGATGGGTCGCAGCTGCGCTTCGACGTCGTGCAGGGCACCGGCGGGTGCACGGCATCACAACCTCCCACGAGCGGGTCCGGCACGTATCAGGTCGAGTCGACCGTGCCCGACGGGATCGTGTACACCTTCACGCTCTGCGTGCGGTCGATGATCGGCGGCACGTCCTTCGGGGACGCGGGCGACACCGAGCAGGTGCGCGCCGTGCAGAGCCAGGCCGCCCCGCAGGGCTACACCTTCACGGTCGCCCCCGCACCGCAGGTCTCCGCCAGCACGCCGAACCAGGTGTTCTGGACGATCCAGAGCGCGCCGACCTCGACCGAGCAGCCGCCGACGAACAACCACGCGGAGTTCTCCGGATACCCGACGAACGTCGTCGGCTCCGACCCGGGGATCCGGGTGCGGTACGTGCACAACGACTGGGGCACGACCAGCAACTGGGCCGATGTGACGCCCGCCGCCGGGTCCGCGCCGTACCAGCTGCAGGCGCGGTGGAGCGCCGTCTGCACGACCGGCTCCGATCTGCAGCGCACAGGGGCCTCGTCGAACAGCCGGGCCGCCCTCACGTTCTCCGACGTGCATTACTACCGCAACGGACTGCTCGGACCGGTCGAGCTCACCCCGGACGCGAACGATCCCTGGCTGGTTCCGGCGGGCGCCGACTACGCGACCCTGTCGGTCGCCGTCGACTGGTCGGCGACCGGGTGGAACGTGAACGGCTACTCCACCAGCTTCCGCGTCGACTGCAACCCGCCCAGCGCGGGCGGCTGAGCCGCGGCATCCCTCTGTTCCCCGTCCCCTCACGCAAAGGATTCCCGATGACCCTCACGCAGGAGCAGGCCACCTGGTTCGCGCAGACGTTCGGTCAGATCGCCGACAACGTCGAACGGGCGATCCTCGGCAAGCGGCACATCGTGGAACTGGTGCTCACCTCGATGCTGAGCGACGGGCACGTGCTGCTCGAGGATGTCCCCGGCACCGGCAAGACGTCCCTCGCGCGGGCGCTCGCGCAGTCCGTGCAGGGCACGAACACGCGCATCCAGTTCACCCCCGACCTGCTGCCCGGTGACATCACCGGCATCACCGTGTACGACCAGAAGTCGGGGTCGTTCGAGTTCCACTCCGGGCCGATCTTCGCGAACATCGTGCTCGCCGACGAGATCAACAGGGCGAGCCCCAAGACCCAGTCGGCGCTGCTCGAGGTGATGGAGGAGGGCAAGGTCACCGTCGACGGCGTCTCCCGCGCGGTCGGCGATCCGTTCCTCGTGCTCGCGACCCAGAACCCGGTGGAGCAGGCGGGCACCTACCGGCTGCCGGAGGCGCAGCTCGACCGGTTCCTGATGCGCACCTCGCTCGGGTATCCCGACCACGCGGCGACGGTGCGCATCCTCGACGGCGCCGCGGTCGCCACGGCCGATCTCCCTCCGATCGTCACCCCGCAGGCGCTCGCCGGCATGGCCGACCTCGCGTCGCACACCTATGTCGATGCCCTCGTCCTCGACTACATCGCGCGCATCGTCGACGCGACCCGCTCGGCCGACGAGGTGCGCCTCGGGGTGTCGATCCGCGGGGCGCTCGCGCTCACTCGCGCCACCCGCACGCGCGCCGCCTCGCAGGGGCGCACCTACGCCACCCCCGACGACGTGAAGTCCCTCGCGGTCGCGGTGCTCGCCCACCGGCTGATCCTGCACCCGGAGGCCGAGTTCGACGGCGTCACCCAGGAGGCCGTCGTCGGCGAGGTGCTGCTCGACGTCGCGCCTCCCACCCAGCGCGAGACCGCATGACGCTGAACGACTCGCGCGTCGCGCGCACGCAGACCTCGGGGCACACGACCACCGCCCGCACGCAGGTGACCACCGTCGGTGGCCGCCGCATCGTGGGCGCCGTCGTGTGGCTGACCGAGGTGTGGGGCGTGCTGCGGCGGGCGGGTGCGGCCACCGCGGAGTGGCTGCGCGACACGGTGCGTCCGGCGGGTGCGGTGCTGGCGGTCGCCGGCACGGCAGGCCTCGTGCTCGGGCTCGTGTTCGGGTGGGTGGAGGCGATCGTCGCCGGATGCCTCGGACTGCTGCTGCTGGCGATGGCGGTGCCGTTCCTGTTCGGCGGCCGGTCGTACGACGTCGACCTCACGATGACGCATCAGCGCGTGGTGGCGGGGGACGCGGTGGACGGTCGCATCGTGGTGCGAAACGTCGGTCGACGCACCGCCCTTCCGGGGCGTCTCGACGTGCCGGTCGGGCGTGGGCTTATCGAGATCGGGGTACCGCTGCTGCGTCCCGCCCAGCAGGTGGTTCAGCCGGTGGAGATCCCGTCGCTGCGTCGCGGCATTGTGACGGTGGGCCCGGTGACGACCGTACGGGGCGATCCGATCGGGATGCTGCGCCGCGAGCGTGCGTTCGAGGACGTCCACGAGCTGTTCGTGCACCCGCGTACGGCCACGCTCCCGTCGACGAGTGCGGGCCTCATCCGCGACCTCGAGGGTGCCGCGACCCGCCGGCTCGTCGATGCGGACATGTCGTTCCACGCCATCCGCGAGTATGCACCGGGCGACTCTCGCCGACAGGTGCACTGGAAGTCGACCGCGAAGACGGGGCGGCTGATGGTGCGCCAGTACGAGGAGTCGCGTCGCTCGCGCATGGCTGTCGTGCTCGCGGTCGCGGCGACAGAGTACGCCGACGCCGACGAGTTCGAACTCGCCGTCTCCTGCGCGGCGTCGCTCGGGCTCCGTGCCGTTCGCGACGCGCGCGAGCTCGACATCCTGGCCGGGTCCGCGATCCCCCGGGTGGTGCGAGGTCGGCTGCGCGCGGTGCAGCACCTGCCGACGATCGCGGCGCGGCCGCTCCTCGACGGCTTCAGCGGCGTCGAAAGGCTGGAGAACACGGTTCCGGTCGACGAGGTGTGCCGGGCCGCCGTCGAGGCGAACGAGCGGCTCTCGGTCGCGTTCCTCGTGCTGGGGTCCACGCTGACCCTCAGCCGGGTGCGGCAGATCGCGCTCGCGTTCCCGGCGGACACCGCGGTGTTCGCCGTCATCTGCGATGAGCGCGCGCATCCGCGCCTGCAGGTGCTCGGCTCTCTCACGGTGCTCACCGTCGGCACCGTCGACGACCTCGCAGGTCTGCTGCTGCGGGGGGCGACGTCGTGAGCGCGGCACGCGGTCGCACCGCGTCGCCCTGGCCGCGGGTGGTGGCCGGGGCATCCTATGTGCTGACGATGGTCGTGCTCGGAACGGTCGCGACCTGGCCGATCTACCGCACCGCGTGGCTGCTCGTCGTCGTCGCGGTCGCGGCGGTCGTGGGTGCGGTGATCGCCGCGGCGGTGACGCGGCGACGACTGCCGTGGTGGGTGGTGGTGCTCGCGCTTCTCGGTGCCGTCGCCGTGCTGGGCGTGCCCGTGACGATGCCGGGGCGCCTGAGCGCGCTCGATCAGCTCGGCGGCGGGTTCGTCGAGCTCGCGCGCGGAGTCGCGCTCGCGTGGAAGGACCTGCTCACGGTCGACCTTCCCGTCGGCGACTACCGCAACCTGCTCGTCCCCGTGTTCGTGACCTTCCTGGTCGCGACGACCCTGGCGCTGCTGGCGGCCTGGCGGGCCGACCGCCGTGCGGTGCTCGCGGTGCCGGCGGCCGTCGCGATGCCCGTGTTCGGTCTGCTCTTCGGCCGCTCCGTGACGAGCGATCCGCTCGTGCTCGGCCCGGTGTCCGTCCCCGCCCCGATCGAGACCTTCGTGGGGGTGGCGACCGTGGTCGCCGCCCTTCTCTGGCTTGCATGGCGGGAGCGGGATCAGCGGCTGCGCCTGCTCGAGGCCGCGGCCGGGGCCAGCGGCATCCGCGCCCGGCGACTGCGCACGGGGTTCTCGGGTGGCCGGCTCGCCCTCGCCGCCGGAATGGTGGTCGTGGCTGTCGTGGTCACGGCGGCGGTCGTGCCGTTCGCCGCCCTCGGCGTCGACCGCGAGGTGCTCCGCAGTGCGGTCGGGCCGACGATCGACCTCGCGGCCGAACCGAGCCCGCTCTCCACCTATCGGTCGCTGTTCAGCGACACCCAGGCCGACCAGGTGCTCTTCCAGGTGACGACGACGGGCACCGCGCCCGCTCGAGTGCGGCTTGCGACCCTCGACGTGTACGACGGCGAGATCTACCGTGCCGGTTCCTCCGGTGACGGGCGCTTCGTGCGCGTGCCGTCGAGCCTCGATGCGGGTGCGGGCACCGCGATCGACGCAACCGTGACGATCGGCGGCCTCAGCGGCATCTGGTTGCCGACCCTCGGCCAGGTCTCGTCGGTCGACTTTCAGGGGTCGCGGGCCGCGGCCCTCAGCGACGGCTTCTACTACAACGCCGATGCGCAGGCGGGCGTCGACACCGTGCCGAACGGCCTCGGCGCGGGTGACGTCTATCGCGTGACAGGGGTCGACCCGATCACCCCCGATCTCGCGACCGTGCGGGCTCCGGGAGGCGCGGCCACCTCGGTGACCCTGCCCGACAACCTCACGAAGTGGGTCGAGGTCCACCAGACCGGCACGGGGGGCGAGGCGCTGTCGGGGCTGGTCGCGCTGCTGAGGGCGCGCGGCTATCTCAGCCATGCCCTGTCGGTGTCGACGGGGGCGACCCCGGTGTGGATGGCGGGGCTCGCGGACTACACCTTCCAGCCCAGTGCGGCCGGTCACTCGCTCGCGCGCGTCGACCAGCTCTTCGCGAAGCTGCTGCAGCGCGAGGCCGACCCGCAGGCGGCGGCGACCGACAACTACGTCGCAGCCGTCGGCGACGACGAGCAGTTCGCCGTCGCGGTCGCCCTCATCGCGAACAAGCTCGGCTTCCCGGCCCGCGTGGTTCTCGGCGCCCGTCTCAGCTCGGCGGACGCGACGGTGCCCGTGTGCGTGGACGGAGCCTGCCGTGCCGACGACCTGAGCGCCTGGACGGAGGTGCGCGACGACCAGGGGCAGTGGATCGCGGTGGACGCCACCCCGCAGCACGCCCAGTCGCCGAGCCTCGAGGTGACGCGACAGCGCGACCCCGAGAACGTCACCGAGGTGCGTCCCGACTCGGTCGACGAGGTCGCACCGCCGAACCCGGTGCAGCAGGACTCCGATCGGCAGGCTTCGTCGGCGGGTGACTCCGGCTGGGACCTCGCCTGGCTGTGGGCGACGCTGAAGATCGGCGGCCTCGTGCTGCTCGTGCTGCTTGTGCTCGGGGGGCCGTTCCTCCTCGTGGCCGGGGCGAGGTTCTTCCGGCGTCGCTCGCGCCGGCTGCAGGCGGATCCGGCGCAGAAGGTGGCGGGGGGCTGGGATGAGTACGTGGATGCCGCGATCGACGCGGGTCGTGCGCGGCCGGCGAGCCGCACGCGGCGCGAGCTCGCCGCGCTCTACGGCACACCGAGCGGGACGGTGCTCGCCGACGGCGCCGATGAGGCGGTGTTCTCGCCCCGTCCGCCCAGCGCCGAGGAGGCGGACGCGTTCTGGCGCATCGTCGACGAGGAGCGCCGCGGCTTCGCCGGTGGCCAGGGGTTCTGGCGAAAACTCGCCACGGCTCTATCGTTGAGATCATTCGTGCGGTTCGCCGCGCCGAGGTTCACGCGCTCGTCCACCCGATCGGGCGCCCGTGCAGGATCGACCGGAAGGGGGACGCGCCGGACTCGCCGTCCCGCGCGCTAGGACATGTCGAACTCGTCCACTCTGGCCATCGTGCTGGTGCTGTACCTCGTGATCGTTGCGGCCCTGTACGTCTGGGTCGCGTTGTCGCTGTCCGCCGTGTTCCGCAAGGCGGGCGTCGAGAGCTGGCGCGCGTGGGTGCCGGTGTTCAACATCGCGAGCCTCCTGCAGCTCGGCGGGCTCTCGCCGTGGCTGGTGCTGCTGGGGCTCGTGCCGGTGTTCGGCTGGCTCTTCCTCTGGGTCGTCGTGGTCGTCGCGGCGCACCGTGTCAACCAGGGTTTCGGGCTCGGCAGCGGGTTGACCGTGCTCGCGGCGCTGCTCTTTCCGGTGTGGGCGACCGTCGTCGGATTCGGCTCCGCTCGATGGATAGCGGGTCCGGTCGCCGGTCCCGTCCGCTCATCGCTGCGGGCGCCTGCACGCGTGTCGTCGCCGATGGATGCCGCGGCGCCCCCGTCGTCCGCCGCGCCACTGCCGTCTCCGGCAGACCTCGCGGTCGCCGATGATGCCGCCCGTCCCGCATCGACCGGTGCGGCGCCGGCCGCGCCGCTTCCCCCCGCGGCCGCGACTGCCGCTTCCGCGCCGACGCCGGCCGCCGCTGCGGCGCCCCCTGCCGCGTGGACTCCGCCGACGACGCCGCCTGCGGCGCCCGCGTCCTCCGCCCCTGCGGTCGCCGAGACCCCGTGGCAGGCGCCCGCCGCGCCGTCCCCCGCGCCGGGCTCGTCGATCTTCGCGGACCTGTGGCCGGAGGAGGACAGCGAGCGGTTCGACCGACCCACCCCGGAGTCCCCGGCCCCCGCGTCAGCGGCACCGACACCGCCGGCTGAGGTGCCGGTGGATGCGAACGGTTTCCCTGCCCGCCCCGTCTTCGGGGACGGCCGTGACGAGATCGACGAGCTGAGCGCGGGCATCTCGTTCCGCTCGGTGCCCTCGGCTCCGGTGTCGTCGGTCCCGCCCGCCGATCGTGGCGACGCACTGGTCCCGCCGATGCGTTCCGACGAGCCCGTCGCCGACAACGAGACGGTCGATCTCTCCGATGCGGCCTCGGGTGCGCGCCGGGCCTCCGCCGCCGTCGACGATCCCGCGAGTCCCGTGCCGTGGCGCGCCCCCGAGGCGACCGGCGGCCTCTCCGACACGACGGATGCCCCGTCTCTCACCCGTTCGCCGGCGCGGGGGGCGTGGCAGCCCCCGATCGTCGACCCGGTGTTCCCCGAGATCACCGGCGAGGTCTCGGCGGTGGCCGGAGCGCCTGTCGCCGGGGTGCCGCGTTCGGCGGCCGGCGCGGTCTCGGCGCAGTGGCATGCCGAGGACGACCTCGAGGACGGGGCCGACGCGACGGTGATCGCCCGGCGGAGGAAGGTGCGCTGGTCGCTTGCCACCGCCCGGAACGCGAGCGTGGAACTGACCGCCGACGTCGTCATCGTGGGGCGCCGCCCCGCCGCCGATCCCGCGCATCCCGGTGCGCAGCTGGTGCCGCTAAGCGATGACACCCGGACGGTGTCCAAGACCCATGCGCTTCTGCGCCTGCAGGGCGACCGGTGGTACATCACCGATCTGCACTCGACGAACGGCGTGCTGTTCTCCACCGTCATGGGCACCGACGTCGAGATCGAGCCGGGGGTCGAGGCGGAGGCAGGTGACCGGTTCTTCCTCGGCGACGTCGAGGTGCGGCTGAACCGGGTCGAGGGGTGAGCGATCCGCTCGACGATCGCACCGAGGCGAGTGCTCGGCGGGTCGATCCGGCCGACGATCGCACCCAGGTGAGTGCTCGGCGGGCCGACCCTGTCGACGATCGCACCGAGCTCAGCGCTCGGCGGGCCGACCCTGCCGGCGACCGCACCGACGCGAGTGCTAGGCGGGCCGCGGCATCCGTCGCCGGAGTCCAGCCGCCGGTCGCGCACGCATCCGAGGAGGCGACCGCGGTCTCGGCCCGTCGGCTGCCCGACGACGTCACGGCACCTCGGGTCTCGCGGCGAGCCACCCCGCCCGTGCCCGGCGCTCCCGACGCGCTGTTCCCCGCACGTGAGGGTCGCGCGCCGGCCGCGGATTCGCCGATCTATCGCCCGCGTCCGCCCGCCGCGGTGTTCGCCGAGCGGGCCCCCGCGCCGGTGCGCCCCGCGCAGCATCGGGTGGATGGGGCATCCGTCATCGCGGCTCGTCGTCGTGCCGCACGCAGGCGCCTCGCCGTGCTGATCATCGCCGCCGCGGGCCTCGCGGTGCTCGGGGTGGCGGTGGCCGTGCTGCTGCTGGTGTTCCGGTGAATCCGCGCGTTTGACCGACCCCGAAAATCCCGCGTATCATTGATCGGGTGTGCGCCCAAGCGCGCCCTGTGCTGTGCCCCGGTGCAACGCAGGCGTTCATCGCCCACACATCTCAGGGAAGGGCCTGCGAACAGGTCACCCCCACGGCATATCCATCACAGAACGCGGTGCAGTCATTCTGCGCCGCCGATGGATCCACGTGAGCCCGGAGCGACACGGAACGCAAAGAACCGTGACGAGCCGGGGGAGACACGAACGCTGTCACCGTGCAGCACAAACAAGGAGAGAACGTGCCAACCATTCAGCAGTTGGTTCGCAAGGGCCGGTCGCCGAAGGTCTCCAAGACCAAGGCTCCCGCACTGAAGTCGAACCCGCAGCAGGCGGGCGTCTGCACCCGCGTGTACACGACGACCCCGAAGAAGCCGAACTCGGCGATGCGCAAGGTCGCCCGTGTGAAGCTCCGCAACGGCGTCGAGGTCACCGCCTACATCCCCGGTGAGGGCCACAACCTGCAGGAGCACTCGCTCGTGCTCGTGCGCGGCGGCCGTGTGAAGGACCTTCCCGGTGTCCGCTACAAGATCGTCCGCGGCGCGCTCGACACGCAGGCCGTGAAGAACCGCAAGCAGGCCCGTAGCCGCTACGGCGCGAAGAAGGGTTGAGTTAGATGCCTCGTAAGGGTCCCGCCCCTCGCCGCCCCGTCGTCAACGACCCGGTCTACGGCGCTCCGATCGTCACCCAGCTCGTCAACAAGATCCTTGTCGACGGCAAGAAGTCCCTCGCCGAGTCGATCGTCTACGGCGCCCTCGCCGGCGTCGAGTCGAAGAACGGCCAGGACGCGGTCACCACGCTCAAGAAGGCGCTCGACAACGTGCGCCCCACCCTCGAGGTCAAGAGCCGCCGCGTCGGCGGCTCGACCTACCAGGTTCCCGTCGAGGTCAAGGCGCACCGCGCCAACACCCTCGCGCTGCGCTGGCTCGTGAGCTACGCGAAGGGCCGTCGTGAGAAGACGATGACCGAGCGTCTGCAGAACGAGATCCTCGACGCGTCGAACGGTCTCGGTGCCGCGGTCAAGCGCCGTGAGGACACCCACAAGATGGCCGAGTCGAACCGCGCCTTCGCGCACTACCGCTGGTAACAGCCCCCTGCCGGCTCCGGAGCCTCGTGCCCCGGAGCCGGCACCCCCGCGACATCCCTCCCTCTACGTAAGGAAGAACCCGTGGCACAAGAAGTGCTCACCGACCTCACGAAGGTCCGCAACTTCGGCATCATGGCGCACATCGATGCCGGAAAGACGACGACGACCGAGCGCATCCTCTTCTACACGGGCATCACCCACAAGATCGGCGAAGTGCACGACGGTGCGGCGACGATGGACTGGATGGCCCAGGAGCAGGAGCGCGGCATCACGATCACGTCGGCCGCGACCACGTGCTTCTGGAACGGCATCCAGCTCAACATCATCGACACCCCCGGTCACGTGGACTTCACGGTCGAGGTCGAGCGCAACCTTCGCGTGCTCGACGGCGCCGTCGCCGTCTTCGACGGCAAGGAGGGCGTGGAGCCCCAGTCCGAGACCGTGTGGCGCCAGGCAGACAAGTACGACGTCCCCCGCATCTGCTTCGTCAACAAGATGGACAAGCTCGGCGCGGACTTCTACTTCACCGTCGAGACCATCGTGAAGCGCCTGGGCGCGAAGCCGCTCGTGCTGCAGCTTCCGATCGGTGCCGAGTCCGACTTCCTCGGTGTCATCGACCTCGTCGAGATGCGCGCCCTGGTGTGGCCCGGCGACGCCAAGGGTGACGTGACCATGGGCGCCAAGTACGAGGTGCAGGAGATCCCCGCCGACCTCGCCGACAAGGCCGCCGAGTACCGCGAGAAGCTGCTCGAGACCGTCGCCGAGAGCGACGAGGCCCTCCTCGAGAAGTACTTCGGCGGTGAGGAGCTCACGGTCGACGAGATCAAGGGCGCCATCCGCAAGCTCACGATCGCCAGCGAGCTCTACCCGGTGCTCTGCGGCTCGGCGTTCAAGAACCGCGGCGTGCAGCCGATGCTCGACGCGGTCGTGGACTACCTCCCGTCGCCGCTCGACATGCCGGCCGTCGAGGCTCACGACCCGAAGGACGAGGAGAAGGTGATCCTGCGTCACGCCGACGCCACGGAGCCCTTCGCCGCGCTTGCGTTCAAGATCATGACGCACCCCTTCTTCGGTCGACTCACCTACATCCGCGTCTACTCGGGCGGACTCGACTCCGGCGCCCAGGTCATCAACTCGACCAAGGGCAAGAAGGAGCGCATCGGGAAGATCTTCCAGATGCACGCCAACAAGGAGAACCCGGTCGACTCGGTCACCGCCGGTCACATCTACGCGGTCATCGGCCTCAAGGACACCACCACCGGTGACACCCTGAGCGACCCGAGCCAGCAGGTCGTGCTCGAGTCGATGACCTTCCCCGACCCGGTGCTCGAGGTGGCCATCGAGCCGAAGACCAAGGCCGACCAGGAGAAGCTGGGTCTCGCGATCCAGAAGCTCGCCGAAGAGGACCCGACGTTCCGCGTCGAGCAGAACTCGGAGACCGGCCAGACCGTCATCAAGGGCATGGGCGAGCTGCACCTCGACATCCTGGTCGACCGCATGAAGCGCGAGTTCAAGGTCGAGGCCAACGTCGGCAAGCCGCAGGTCGCCTACCGCGAGACCATCCGCAAGGAGGTCGAGCGTCACGACTACACCCACAAGAAGCAGACGGGTGGCTCGGGCCAGTTCGCGAAGATCCAGTTCAAGCTGGAGCCTCTCGAGGTCACGGCCGAGCAGACGTACGAGTTCGTCAACGCCGTCACCGGTGGACGCATCCCGCGCGAGTACATCCCGTCGGTCGACGCCGGTTTCCAGGACGCCATGAACGTCGGCGTGCTCGCCGGCTACCCGATGGTCGGTGTCAAGGCGACTCTCACCGACGGTGCGGCGCACGACGTCGACTCGTCGGAGATGGCGTTCAAGATCGCCGGCTCGATGGGCTTCAAGGAGGCCGCCCGCAAGGCCAACCCGGTTCTTCTCGAGCCGGTCATGGCCGTCGAGGTGCGTACCCCCGAGGAGTACATGGGTGACGTCATCGGCGACCTGAACTCCCGCCGCGGACAGATCCAGTCGATGGAGGATGCCTCGGGCGTCAAGGTCGTGCGTGCCCAGGTGCCGCTGTCCGAGATGTTCGGCTACATCGGCGACCTGCGCTCGAAGACCTCGGGTCGCGCCGTCTACTCGATGGTGTTCGACAGCTACGCCGAGGTCCCGCGCGCCGTCGCGGACGAGATCATCCAGAAGAACAAGGGCGAGTGATCGCCCGGATGTCGCGGGCGCTGCGGTGCCCGCGGCATCCCTTCCGGATCCCACAACTTCACATGAACTAACCAAAAACCTCTCTACTACACTGAGAACCATCCCCGTAGCGAACCGGTCGCAATCCAGCGACCGGGGCATCTACACGACCGTCCTGAGGAGGACCCAGTGGCTAAGGCCAAGTTCGAGCGGACCAAGCCGCACGTGAACATCGGAACGATCGGTCACGTCGACCACGGCAAGACCACGCTCACCGCCGCAATCTCGAAGGTGCTCGCCGACAAGTACCCGTCGGCCACCAACGTGCAGCGCGACTTCGCGTCGATCGACTCGGCTCCCGAGGAGCGTCAGCGCGGTATCACGATCAACATCTCGCACGTCGAGTACGAGACCCCGAAGCGTCACTACGCTCACGTCGACGCCCCCGGTCACGCCGACTACATCAAGAACATGATCACCGGTGCCGCCCAGATGGACGGCGCGATCCTCGTGGTCGCCGCCACCGACGGCCCGATGGCTCAGACCCGCGAGCACGTGCTGCTCGCCAAGCAGGTCGGCGTGCCCTACCTGCTGGTCGCGCTCAACAAGAGCGACATGGTCGACGACGAGGAGATCCTGGAGCTCGTCGAGCTCGAGGTTCGCGAGCTGCTGTCGTCGCAGGACTTCGACGGTGACAACGCTCCGGTCGTCCGCGTCTCGGGTCTGAAGGCTCTCGAGGGCGACGCCGAGTGGACCGAGAAGATCATCGAGCTCATGGACGCTGTCGACGAGTCGATCCCGGACCCGGTGCGCGACAAGGACAAGCCGTTCCTCATGCCGATCGAGGACGTGTTCACGATCACCGGTCGTGGCACCGTCGTCACCGGCCGTGCCGAGCGTGGCACGCTGGCGATCAACTCCGAGGTCGAGATCGTGGGTCTGCGCCCGACGCAGAAGACGATCGTCACGGGTATCGAGATGTTCCACAAGCAGCTCGACGAGGCCTGGGCCGGCGAGAACTGTGGTCTGCTCCTGCGCGGCACCAAGCGTGACGACGTCGAGCGCGGCCAGGTCGTCGTGAAGCCCGGTTCGGTCACCCCGCACACGAACTTCGAGGGCACCGCGTACATCCTGTCCAAGGACGAGGGTGGCCGCCACAACCCGTTCTTCACGAACTACCGCCCGCAGTTCTACTTCCGCACCACCGACGTGACCGGCGTCATCACGCTGCCCGAGGGCACCGAGATGGTCATGCCCGGTGACACCACCGACATGACGGTCGAGCTGATCCAGCCCATCGCCATGGAAGAGGGCCTCGGCTACGCGATCCGTGAGGGTGGCCGCACCGTCGGCGCCGGCACGGTGACGAAGATCATCAAGTAAGCACTGCGCTTCCTGCGACGGGGTCGGGCCTTCGGGTCCGGCCCCGTCGTCGTTGTAGCGGGCGGATGCCGCGGAACGACGCGGATGCCGCGACACGCCCGGGTTTGCGACACGCCCGGGCTGCACGTACACTAGTGAGGTTCCACATTCCGGGGCTGTTGTCGCGCGTGAGCGCGGTTCCTCCGGATCACTGCCAGGGCAGTGCATAGGCAGCGCGACAGCGCGGGTCTAGGCCGCGGGCAGCAGAACATCCCACCAAACTCCACGATCCGGAAACGGTCGGCGCACGCGTGCGTGCGGAGAGCGGTGGCCGGGTGGAGACATCCGGCATGACACCAGAACAGCGGTGCAGGATCCGCGAGAGCGGAAGAAGTGCCATGGCGCGCGAGCGCCACCGTGCGTCCGATGCGTTCACGACGTAAGACGCGAGAAAGAGAGTGAGCAGACAAATGGCGGGACAGAAGATCCGCATTCGCCTGAAGTCGTACGATCACGCGGGCCTCGACAGCTCCGCGCGCAAGATCGTCGACACCGTGACCCGTGCCGGCGCGACCGTGGTGGGCCCCGTGCCCCTGCCGACCGAGAAGAACGTCGTGGTCGTCATCCGGTCGCCCCACAAGTACAAGGACAGCCGCGAGCACTTCGAGATGCGCACCCACAAGCGCCTCATCGACATCATCGACCCGACGCCCAAGGCCGTCGACTCGCTGATGCGTCT
This sequence comes from Microbacterium sp. 4NA327F11, assembly GCF_005503465.1. Taxonomy (NCBI): domain Bacteria; kingdom Bacillati; phylum Actinomycetota; class Actinomycetes; order Micrococcales; family Microbacteriaceae; genus Microbacterium; species Microbacterium sp. 4NA327F11. The sequence goes on from NZ_SCOB01000017.1 coordinate 31,173, forward strand.
CGACCTCCCGGCCGATGTCAACATCGAGATCAAGCTCTGAGGCCCACGATGACTGACATCAACTCCAAGGTTTCGAAGGGTCTGCTGGGAACCAAGCTCGGCATGACCCAGGTCTGGAACGAGAACGGCAAGCTCGTTCCCGTCACCGTCATCCAGGTGACGCCCAACGTCGTGACGCAGATCCGCACCGTCGAGAAGGACGGCTACAACGCCGTTCAGATCGCCGCGGGCCAGATCGACCCCCGCAAGGTCACCAAGCCCCTCGGGGGCCACTTCGAGGCAGCTGGCGTCACGCCGCGCCGCCACGTGACCGAGATCCGCACCGCCGACGCCTCCGACTACTCACTCGGTCAGGAACTGACGGCTGAGGGCGTGTTCGAGTCGGGCCAGCTGGTCGACGTCGTCGGCACCAGCAAGGGCAAGGGCACCGCCGGTGTCATGAAGCGCCACAACTTCAAGGGTGTCTCCGCGTCGCACGGTGCGCACCGCAACCACCGCAAGCCCGGTTCGATCGGCGCCTCGTCGACCCCGAGCCGCGTCTTCAAGGGCATGCGCATGGCCGGCCGTATGGGTGGCGAGCGCGTGACCGTCCTCAACCTCACGGTGCACGCCGTCGACGCCGAGAAGGGTCTGCTGCTCGTCAAGGGCGCCGTCCCCGGTGCCCGCGGCCGCCTCGTGTACGTCCGCAACGCAGTGAAGGGGGCCTGAGTCCATGTCTGACACGACTCTCGCGCTCGACGTCCACAGCGCCGCCGGCAAGAAGGCCGGCTCGGTGGAGCTTCCCGCCGCGCTCTTCGACGTCAAGACCAACGTCCCGCTCATCCACCAGGTCGTCGTGGCGCAGCTCGCCGCGGCTCGCCAGGGCACTCACTCGACCAAGCGTCGCGGTGAGGTCTCCGGTGCCGGCCGCAAGCCCTTCAAGCAGAAGGGCACGGGTAACGCCCGTCAGGGTTCGATCCGCGCGCCGCACATGACCGGTGGTGGCATCGTCCACGGCCCGAAGCCGCGCGACTACTCGCAGCGCACCCCCAAGAAGATGATCGCCGCCGCGCTCCTCGGTGCGCTGAGCGACCGCGCTCGCGGCGAGCGTCTTCACATCGTCGACTCGTTCGCGATCGACGGTGCACCTTCGACGAAGGCTGCGGCTGCGGTTCTCACCGCTCTCGCGCCGACGAAGAACGTGCTCGTCGTCGTCGAGCGCGATGACGAGCTCACGCTCAAGAGCGTGCGCAACATCTCGTACGTGCACGTGCTCTCGTTCGACCAGCTGAACGCCTACGACGTTCTGGTCTCCGACGACATCGTGTTCACCAAGGCCGCCTACGACGCGTTCGTCGCGGCGAAGACGGCCACTGAGGAGGTCTCCGCATGAGCACCGTCGGCAAGGACCCGCGCGACATCATCCTGAAGCCGGTCGTCTCCGAGAAGAGCTACGGGCTCATCGACGAGGGCAAGTACACGTTCCTCGTGGACCCGCGCTCGAACAAGACCGAGATCAAGCTCGCGATCGAGAAGATCTTCGGCGTCCAGGTGGCGTCGGTCAACACGATCAACCGCACGGGCAAGGCCCGTCGCACCCGCTTCGGCGTGGGCAAGCGCAAGGACACCAAGCGCGCCATCGTCACGCTCAAGTCGGGCACCATCGACATCTTCACGAGCGTCGGCTGACGTCGGGATAGAGGACTAGAGAAATGGCTATTCGCAAGTACAAGCCCACGACCCCCGGTCGTCGCGGCTCGTCGGTCGCCGACTTCGCCGAGATCACGCGTTCGACGCCGGAGAAGTCGCTGCTGCGCCCGCTCGCCAAGACCGGTGGCCGCAACAACCAGGGCCGCATCACCACCCGTCACATCGGTGGTGGCCACAAGCGTCAGTACCGCGTCATCGACTTCCGTCGCAACGACAAGGACGGCATCAACGCGAAGGTCGCTCACATCGAGTACGACCCCAACCGCACCGCGCGCATCGCGCTCCTGCACTACGTCGACGGCGAGAAGCGTTACATCCTCGCCCCGAACAAGCTGCAGCAGGGCGACGTGATCGAGTCCGGTCCCGCGGCCGACATCAAGCCCGGCAACAACCTGCCGCTGCGCAACATCCCCACCGGTACCGTCGTGCATGCCATCGAGCTGCGCCCGGGCGGCGGCGCGAAGCTCGCCCGCTCGGCCGGCGCCGGTGTGCGTCTCGTCGCGAAGGACGGCCCCTACGCCCAGCTGCGTCTCCCCTCGGGTGAGATCCGCAACGTCGACGCACGCTGCCGCGCCACGATCGGCGAGGTCGGCAACGCCGAGCAGTCGAACATCAACTGGGGCAAGGCGGGCCGCAAGCGCTGGCTCGGCGTGCGTCCCACCGTCCGTGGTGTCGCGATGAACCCGGTCGACCACCCGCACGGTGGTGGTGAGGGCAAGACGTCCGGTGGTCGTCACCCCGTCACGCCGTGGGGTCAGGCGGAGGGTCGTACCCGTCACGCCAACAAGGAAAGCGACAAGTACATCGTCCGCCGTCGCACCGCCGGCAAGAAGCGCAAGTAGGAGTCAAGAAGATGCCACGCAGTCTGAAGAAGGGCCCCTTCGTCGACGAGCACCTGCTTCGCAAGGTTGTCTCGCAGAACGAGGCGGGTTCGAAGAACGTCATCAAGACCTGGTCGCGTCGCTCGATGATCATCCCGGCCATGCTCGGGCACACGATCGCCGTGCACGACGGTCGCAAGCACATCCCTGTGTTCGTGACCGAGACCATGGTCGGCCACAAGCTGGGCGAGTTCGCGCCCACCCGCACCTTCCGCGGCCACGAGAAGGACGACAAGAAGGGTCGCCGCCGCTGACGCGGGGGCGCTCCTGGAGAGAGAAAGAGGAGGAGAGAACATGGTGGAATCCATCGCACGCGTGAAGCACATCCGCGTGACCCCTCAGAAGGCTCGTCGTGTCGTCGCGCTCATCAAGGGCAAGCAGGCCGGTGAGGCCCTCGCCATCCTGAAGTTCGCGCCGCAGAGTGCGTCCGAGCCGATCTACAAGCTCGTCGCCTCGGCTGTCGCGAACGCTCGCGTGAAGGCCGACCAGCTTAACGAGTACCTGGACGAGCAGGACCTGTACGTGAAGAACGCGTACGTCGACGAGGGCACGACGCTCAAGCGTTTCCAGGCCCGCGCGCAGGGCCGTGCCTTCCAGATCAAGAAGCGCACGAGCCACATCACGGTCGTGCTCTCGACCCCCGAGGTCGCCGAGACCTCGGCCGCTGCGAAGAAGGCGAGCAAGTAATGGGACAGAAGGTCAACCCGTACGGCTTCCGCCTCGGCATCACCACCGACCACGTGTCGCGGTGGTTCTCCGACTCGACGAAGCCGGGTCAGCGTTACGCCGACTACGTGGCCGAGGACATCAAGATCCGCAAGCTGCTCCTCACGAGCCTCGACCGTGCCGGTGTGAGCAACATCGAGATCGAGCGCACCCGTGACCGCGTGCGCGTCGACATCCACACCGCCCGCCCGGGCATCGTGATCGGTCGCCGCGGCGCCGAGGCCGAGCGCATCCGTGCCGACCTCGAGAAGCTCACCGGCAAGCAGATCCAGCTCAACATCCTCGAGGTCAAGAACCCCGAGGCCGACGCCCAGCTCGTCGCTCAGGGCATCGCCGAGCAGCTCTCGGCTCGTGTGGCGTTCCGTCGCGCGATGCGCAAGGGTCTGCAGGGCGCCCAGCGCGCCGGCGCCAAGGGCATCCGGATCCAGGTCTCGGGCCGCCTCGGCGGCGCGGAGATGAGCCGGTCGGAGTTCTACCGCGAGGGTCGGGTGCCGCTGCACACGCTGCGCGCGAACATCGACTACGGCTTCTACGAGGCCAAGACCACGTTCGGCCGCATCGGTGTGAAGGTCTGGATCTACAAGGGCGATCTCACCAACAAGGAACTCGCTCGCGAGCAGGCGAACGCGCCGAAGTCCCCCCGTGGTCGCGATGACCGCGGCGGCGACCGTCGTCGCGGTCCCCGCAACGAGGCCCCCGTGGCAGAAGGAGCGTCGGCATAATGCTCATCCCCCGCAAGGTCAAGTACCGCAAGCAGCACCACCCGGGGCGCGATGGCCAGGCGACCGGCGGCACGAAGGTGTCGTTCGGTGAGTTCGGCATCCAGGCTCTGACCCCCGCCTACGTGACCAACCGTCAGATCGAGTCCGCTCGTATCGCGATGACTCGTCACATCAAGCGTGGCGGCAAGGTGTGGATCAACATCTACCCCGACCGTCCGCTCACCAAGAAGCCGGCCGAAACCCGCATGGGTTCCGGTAAGGGTTCGCCGGAGTGGTGGGTCGCCAACGTCAAGCCGGGCCGTGTCCTCTTCGAGGTCGCCGGCGTCAACGAGCAGCTCGCTCGCGAGGCCCTCCAGCGGGCCATCCACAAGCTGCCTCTCAAGGCACGAATCATCAAGCGCGAGGAGGGCGACGCGTAATGGCTGTCGGCACCAAGCAGCTCGCCCCGAGCGAGCTCGACACGTTCGAGAACGAGCGCCTCGTTGAGGAGCTCCGCAAGGCCAAGGAGGAGCTGTTCAACCTGCGCTTCCAGTCGGCCACCGGCCAGCTCGAGAGCCACGGCCGCATCCGCGCCGTGAAGCGCGACATCGCCCGCATCTACACCGTGATCCGCGAGCGCGAGCTCGGTATCCGTGCCACCCCGGTGGCCGCGGCTCCGGCGAAGAAGGCCAGCAAGAGCAAGGCGAAGAAGACCGAGGATGCCCCGGCTCCCGCCGAAGGAGAGGCTGAGTGATGGCCACCACGAAGAAGACCGCTGAGGCGACCGAGGTCGTCGAGCACGGCGCCCACGATGTCCGCGAGGAGGGCGCGCGCGGTTACCGCAAGGCGCGCCGCGGCTACGTCGTCAGCGACAAGATGGACAAGACGATCGTCGTCGAGGTCGAGGACCGCGTGAAGCACCCGCTCTACGGCAAGGTCATCCGCCGCACCTCGAAGGTCAAGGCGCACGACGAGGCGAACTCCGCCGGCATCGGCGACCTGGTCCTCATCAACGAGACCCGTCCGCTCAGCGCCACCAAGCGCTGGCGCCTGGTCGAGATCCTCGAGAAGGCCAAGTAAGCCCTCGCGGCTGCTTGGAACCCAAGGAGTAAGAAGTGATTCAGAACGAGTCCCGCCTCAAGGTCGCCGACAACACCGGCGCCAAGGAGCTGCTGACGATTCGTGTGCTGGGCGGCTCCAACCGGCGTTACGCGGGCCTGGGCGACGTGATCGTCGCCACGGTCAAGGACGCGATCCCCGGTGGAAACGTCAAGAAGGGCGACGTGGTCAAGGCCGTCGTCGTCCGCACCGTCAAGCAGACCCGTCGTCCCGACGGTTCGTACATCAAGTTCGACGAGAACGCCGCCGTGATCCTGAAGAACGACGGGGAGCCCCGCGGCACCCGCATCTTCGGCCCGGTCGGTCGTGAGCTTCGCGACAAGAAGTTCATGAAGATCGTCTCGCTCGCCCCGGAGGTCATCTGATCATGGCGAACATCAAGAAGGGTGACCTGGTTCAGGTCATCTCGGGCGCCAAGCCCGAGCGCGGCGGAGACCGCGGCAAGCAGGGCAAGGTCCTCGAGGTCCTCGTCGAGCAGAACCGCGTCATCGTCGAAGGCGTGAACTACGTCACCAAGCACACCCGCGTCGGCCAGACCGACCGCGGCACCAAGACGGGTGGCATCGAGACCGTCGAAGCCCCCATCCACATCTCCAACGTCGCGCTGGTCGACCCCTCGACCAAGAAGCCGACCCGCGTGGGCCACCGCGTGGAGGAGAAGGTCAAGGACGGCGTGAAGCGCACCGTGCGCGTCCGCTACGCGAAGAAGTCAGGTAAGGACCTCTGATGAGCACCGCTACTGCCGCGGCGGCTGGCAAGATCCAGCCCCGCCTGAAGCAGATCTACAAGAACGAGATCCAGAAGAAGCTGCAGGAAGAGTTCCAGTACGCGAACGTCATGCAGATTCCCGGCCTCGTGAAGGTCGTCGTCAACACCGGTGTCGGTGAGGCGGCTCGTGACAGCAAGGTGATCGATGGTGCGGTCGACGACCTCACCAAGATCACCGGCCAGAAGCCGATCGTCACCAAGGCCCGCAAGTCCATCGCGCAGTTCAAGCTGCGCGAGGGCCAGGCCATCGGTGCCCACGTCACCCTGCGCGGCGACCGCGCGTGGGAGTTCATCGACCGCCTGGTGAACCTCGCCCTGCCCCGCATCCGCGACTTCCGCGGCCTCTCGGACAAGCAGTTCGACGGTCACGGCAACTACACGTTCGGTCTGCAGGAGCAGTCGGTCTTCCACGAGATCAACCAGGACCGCATCGACCGCGTGCGTGGTTTCGACATCACGATCGTCACCACCGCGTCCACCGACGACGAGGGCCGTGCGCTCCTGCGTCACCTCGGCTTCCCGTTCCGCGGAGCGGACGCCCAGGCGTAACACCCATCCACCACAGGTCGAGTGCCGTGTACGGCTCCTCGAAACCTGGTGAACAAAGGAAACAACACTCATGACGATGACAGACCCGGTCGCAGACCTGCTGACCCGTCTGCGCAACGCGAACTCGGCTCACCACGACGCCGTCTCGCTGCCGAGCTCGAAGCTCAAGACGCACATCGCCGAGATCCTCAAGCAGGAGGGCTACATCTCGGATTGGGGCGTCGCTGAGGCTCGCGTGGGCCAGACCCTCACCCTCACGCTGAAGTACGGCCCGAACCGCGAGCGGTCGATCGCCGGCATCAAGCGCGTGTCGAAGCCCGGCCTGCGCGTGTACGCCAAGTCGACCGAGCTTCCCAAGGTGCTCGGCGGACTCGGCGTCGCCATCCTGTCCACCTCCTCGGGCCTCCTCACGGACCGCCAGGCTGAGCAGAAGGGCGTGGGTGGGGAAGTCCTCGCCTACGTGTGGTGACCTGACATGTCTCGTATCGGACGTCTTCCCATCGACATCCCCGCCGGCGTCACTGTGACCGTCGAGGGCCAGGATGTCGCGGTCAAGGGCCCCAAGGGCGAGCTCACGCTCGCCGTGGCCCGCCCCATCGAGGTCAAGGTCGAGGAGAACCAGGTTCTCGTCACCCGCCCCGATGACGAGCGCGAGTCGCGGTCGCTCCACGGCCTGACCCGCACGCTCATCAGCAACAACATCGTCGGCGTGACCCAGGGCTACTCCAAGGGCCTCGAGGTCGTCGGCACCGGTTACCGCGTGGCCCAGAAGGGCTCCTCGGTCGAGTTCGCCCTCGGCTTCTCGCACCCGGTCCTCGTCGACCCGCCGGCCGGCATCACGTTCACCGTCGAGGGCAACAACAAGCTCACAGTCAGTGGCATCGACAAGCAGGCCGTCGGCGAGGTGGCCGCCAACATCCGCAAGATCCGCAAGCCCGAGCCCTACAAGGGCAAGGGTGTGCGCTACGCCGGCGAGGTCGTTCGGCGCAAGGCCGGAAAGGCTGGTAAGTAACCATGGCTACGACTTCCAAGTCCGCCTCGCGCTCGCGCCGTCACGCGCGTCTGCGCAAGAAGGTCGTGGGCACCGAGGCGCGTCCGCGCCTGGTCGTCACCCGGTCTGCGCGCCACGTGTTCGTGCAGCTCGTCGACGACAGCAAGGGCCACACCGTGGCATCCGCCTCGACGCTCGAGGTCGACCTGCGCTCGTTCGAGGGTGACAAGACCGCCAAGGCGCGCAAGGTCGGCGAGCTCGTCGCCGAGCGCGCCAAGGCCGCCGGTGTCGCCGACGCCGTGTTCGACCGCGGTGGCAACCGCTACGCGGGTCGCGTCGCGGCGATCGCCGACGGCGCCCGTGAAGGGGGGCTGAACCTGTGAGTGACAACAAGGAGACCGAAGTGACTGACGCCACCGCGCAGGCCGCCCCCGAGCAGGCCGACGCCGCGCGCGAGCGCGAGCCCCGCCGCGGCGGTCGCGAGCGCAACCCCAACCGCGACCGCAACTCGCGCGACCGTTCGGAGAGCCAGTTCCTCGAGCGCGTCGTGACGATCAACCGCGTGTCGAAGGTCGTCAAGGGCGGACGCCGCTTCAGCTTCACCGCGCTCGTCGTCGTCGGTGACGGCAACGGCGTCGTGGGTGTGGGCTACGGCAAGGCCCGCGAGGTCCCGCTCGCCATCTCGAAGGGTGTCGAAGAGGCCAAGCGCAACTTCTTCCGCGTGCCCCGCGTCGGCTCGACCATCCCGCACCCGGTGCAGGGTGAGGCGGCCGCCGGTGTGGTGCTGCTGCGTCCCGCCGCCGCCGGTACCGGTGTTATCGCCGGTGGTCCGGTGCGTGCGGTGCTCGAGTGCGCCGGCATCCACGACGTGCTGTCGAAGTCGCTCGGCTCGTCGAACACGATCAACATCGTGCACGCGACCGTCGAGGCGCTGAAGCAGCTCGAGGAGCCGCGTCACGTCGCCGCCCGTCGTGGTCTCGACTTCGACCAGGTCGCCCCCGCGCGTCTGGTGCGTGCCGAGGCCGAGGCTGCGGCCGCACAGAAGGTAGGTGCCTGATGTCCGCACGTCTGAAGGTCACCCAGATCAAGTCCAAGGTGAGCGAGAAGCAGAACCAGCGTGACACGCTGCGCAGCCTCGGTCTCAAGCGCATCGGCGACTCCGTTGTTCGCCCCGATGACGCTCAGACCCGCGGCTACGTGCGTGCCGTCGCTCACCTCGTGAAGGTTGAGGAGCTCGACTGATGGCTGAGAACGCCAACGAGAAGGCCGAGGAGAAGGCGCCCAAGGCGCCGGCTCGCAAGCCCGCCGCGAAGGCTGCGGACAAGCCCGCCGCCGAGAAGGCCGCCGCCAAGCCGGCTGCCGAGAAGGCCCCCGCCAAGAAGCCGGCCGCCAAGGCCGCGCCGAAGGCCGCCGAGAAGAAGGATGTCGCGACCTCGCGTCCCGGCGTCCTGAAGGTGCACCACCTGCGTCCGGTCCCCGGCGCCAACACCGCGAAGACCCGTGTCGGTCGCGGTGAGGGCTCGAAGGGTAAGACCGCGGGCCGTGGTACCAAGGGCACGAAGGCCCGCTACCAGGTCCGTCAGGGCTTCGAGGGCGGCCAGATGCCTCTGCACATGCGTACGCCGAAGCTGCGCGGGTTCAAGAACCCGTTCCGCGTCGAGTACCAGGTCGTGAACCTCTCCAAGCTCGCCGAGCTCTACCCGTCGGGTGGTGATGTCACCATCAGCGACCTCGTCGCCAAGGGTGCCGTGCGCAAGAACGAGAAGGTGAAGGTCCTGGGCGATGGTGACCTCGAGGTGGCGCTGAACGTCACCGTCGACAAGGTCTCCGGCTCGGCCGAGCAGAAGATCGTCGCCGCGGGCGGCAGCGTCAAGTAAGTCGCAGACAGGGGTCGGAGCATGCTCCGGCCCCTGTTCGCATTCCCTCGCAACCTCCGCCGTCTGCTCTGCGGCGGCTGTGGGATAACCTGGGACTCTGTGCGCGCGGCGCGCGCCGGCATCCCGTTCTGGAGGACATCCACGTGTTCAGCGCTATCGCGCGCGTTCTGCGCACGCCCGACCTGCGTCGCAAGATCGCGTTCACCCTGGGGATCATCGTCGTCTACCGCCTGGGTGCGCACATCCCCTCGCCGTTCGTCGACTTCTCGAACGTGCAGTCGTGTCTCGCGGATGCCTCGGGCACCCAGGGTCTGCTCTCGCTCGTCAACCTGTTCTCGGGTGGCGCGCTGCTGCAGCTGTCGATCTTCGCGCTGGGTGTCATGCCGTACATCACGGCCACGATCATCGTGCAGCTGCTGCGCGTGGTCATCCCGCACTTCGAGACCCTCTACAAGGAGGGCCAGTCGGGCCAGGCGCGTCTGACGCAGTACACGCGCTACCTGACGATCGCGCTCGCGCTGCTGCAGTCCACGACGCTCGTGACCGTCGCCCGCTCGGGCCAGCTGTTCGGAACGACCGGCGTCGCGGCGTGCAACCAGCTGCTCACGAACGACGCCTGGTGGGCGCAGGCGCTCATGATCCTCACGATGACCGCCGGCACCGGTCTCATCATGTGGTTCGCCGAGCTCGTCACCGAGAAGGGCATCGGCAACGGCATGTCCCTGCTGATCTTCACCTCGATCGCGGCGACCTTCCCCGCGGCGATGTGGTCGATCTGGCAGACCCGCGGCTTCGAGGTGTTCCTGCTGGTGCTGCTCGTGGGCATCATCATCATCGGGTTGGTGGTGTTCGTCGAACAGTCGCAGCGTCGCATCCCGGTGCAGTACGCCAAGCGCATGGTCGGTCGCCGCACGTACGGCGGCACGAACACCTACATCCCGATCAAGGTCAACATGGCCGGCGTCGTGCCGGTGATCTTCGCCTCGTCGCTGCTGTACATCCCCGCGCTCATCGCCCAGTTCAACCAGGGCGCGGCGGGCACGACGCCGCCCGACTGGGTGCTGTGGATCCAGAACTATCTGACGAAGGGCGACCACCCGCTCTACTGGGCGCTCTACTTCCTGCTCATCGTCGGGTTCACGTACTTCTACGTCGCGATCACCTTCAACCCCGAGGACGTCGCCGACAACATGAAGCAGTACGGCGGCTTCATCCCCGGCATCCGTGCCGGGCGTCCGACGGCCGAGTACCTCGACTACGTGCTCACGCGCATCACCCTGCCCGGCTCGATCTATCTGGGTCTCGTCGCGCTCATCCCCCTCATAGCCCTGGCGACGGTCAGCGCGAATCAGAACTTCCCGTTCGGCGGCACCTCGATCCTGATCATGGTCGGCGTGGGGCTGGAGACGGTGAAGCAGATCGACGCCCAGCTGCAGCAGCGTCACTACGAAGGGCTCCTGCGATGACCGCACGCCTCCTGATCGTCGGCCCGCAGGGGTCGGGCAAGGGCACGCAGGGCGTGCGCATCGCGGAGGCGTTCGGCGTGCCGGCGATCTCCACGGGCGACACGTTCCGCGCCGCCATCCGCGACCAGACGCCGCTCGGTGTCGAGGTCAAGGCGATCATCGAGGCGGGGAACCTGGTTCCCGATGAGGTCACGAGCGCCGTCGTGCGCGAGCGTCTCGCGCAGGACGACGCCGCGCCCGGGTTCCTCCTCGACGGCTACCCGCGCAATCTCGGTCAGGTGAACGACCTTGACGCGTTCCTCGAGTCGCGCGACGAGCAGCTCGACGCCGTCATCGAGCTGAGCGTGCCCCGCCAGGAGAGCATCGACCGGCTCATCACGCGCGCCGCGGAGCAGGGTCGCACCGACGACACCGCCGAGGTGATCGCGCACCGGCTGTCGATCTACGAGAACGAGACCGCGCCAATTCTCGGTGTCTACGGCGAGCGGGGCCTCGTGGTCTCGATCGACGGTGTGGGAACGCTCGACGAGATCACCGAGCGCATCGTGACCGCGCTGGTGGCTCGCGGGCTCACTCCCCAGGGCTGAGCGTGCTGCGCCGTTCGATCTACAAGACCCCGGCCCAGCTGAGGTCGATGGTCGAGCCCGGCCTGATCACGGCGGCGGCGCTGCAGGCGGCGCGGGAGCTCGTACGCCCCGGCGTCACGACGGCAGAGCTGGATGCCGCGGCATCCGCTGTCATCACGGGCCGTGGCGCGCGATCGAACTTCCAGCTGGTGCGCGGCTACCGTCATACGACCTGCATCTCGGTGAACGACCAGGTCGTGCACGGCATCCCGGGGGAGCGCGTGCTCGAGCCGGGCGACATCGTCTCGATCGACGCGGGCGCGGAGTTCCGGGGCTGGAACGGCGACTCGGCGATCACGATCGTCGTGCCCGATGAGGCGCGCCCCGACCTCGTGGCATCGCGCACCGAGCTGTCACGGGTGACCGAGGGCTCGATGTGGGCGGGCATCGCGGCACTCGCGTCCGCGCAGACGCTCCGCGATGTGAGCGGCGCGATCGAAGATCACATCGTCGGGGCAGGTCACGGCTACGGCATCCTGCGCGAGTACGTCGGCCACGGGATCGGACGCAAGATGCACGAGTCGCCGAGCCTGTTCAACTACCGCACGCCCGATGCCGGCCCGGCTGTCGAACCGGGTCTCGTGCTCGCCATCGAGCCGATGGTGGTCGCCGGGGGAGAGGCCACCTACGTCGAGGACGACGACTGGACGGTGACCACGATCGACGGATCAGACGGCTCACACTGGGAACACAGCGTGGCCGTCCATGATTATGGTCTGTGGGTGCTCACCGCACCCGACGGCGGCGCCGCCGGGCTTGCCCCTTTCGGAGTCACCCCGGTCCCGATTCCCTGACGGACGCGTCGCCGCACCAGAGAAGTCCTCTGCGACCACAAGAGAACGGATACGACTGACGTGATGGCCGCTATTGCTCGAAAAACGAACTGGTTCGCGATCTGGGTGACGGTGGCTGTCGTCGTCGTGATCGGCGCCGTGGCCGGTGCTGTGGTGTGGATGAACGCCGACAAGAGCAGCCCCGGAACCCTGCCCACCGCCGCCCACATCAACACCGACACGGGCGCGATCTCCGTCGGCACCGGCTCGAAGACCCTCGACACGTGGATCGACCTGCAGTGCCCGATCTGCCAGTCCTTCGAGTCGACGTACGGCTCGGAGATCCAGTCGCTCGTGACCGCGAACACGATCACCCTCAACATCCACCCGATCTCGATCCTCGACCGGGTGACGGCCAGCGCCGCCGCATCCAACCAGCAGTACTCGACCCGCGCCGCCAGCGCGATGTACTGCGTCGCGATCAACGACTACGACAAGCTCTACACGTTCATGCAGACGATGTACCAGAACCAGCCGTCCGAGTCGTCGGGCGCGGGCCTGAGCAACGATGAGATCGCCGCCTACGCACAGCAGGCGGGGGCGACGAACTCCGCCTCGTGCATCGCCGGCAACACCTACACGCAGTACGTGGGCTACATCACGAAGAAGACGCCGACGCAGCCTGGGTCGACCGGCATCGGCACCCCGACGATCGCCATCAACGGCTCGGTCATCTCGAACAACTCGATCCCGTCGAGCCCGAGCGACTTCGCCGCGCTGATCACCAAGTGACGTCCGGGGCGGATGCCCCGACCCACCCCCATGGAGCCCCGCTCGCCTGTCGGCGAGCGGGGCTCCGTCGTTCCCGGTGTCCCCTCGGATGAGACCGAGTGTCATACGCAAACGCACGAATTTAGCGGCACCTTTAGGCTTCCGCAAGGCCTTGGGAAAAGTCCGTTCCCGCGCAGAACATGTGTGTGGGGGATCCGCATCCGCGGATCGATCTCCTATCCGCCAATGACGGTTGATGAGGGGAGTTTGGGCATCAACCGTGCGCGGAACATGCGTCAAACGAATTGGGGAGCAAGAAATGCACGCAACACTGAACCACTACGTCGCCGCGGCGAAGTGGCGGCGCTCCGGAGAGCAGGGCGAAGACGAGGGGTTCTCCCTCATCGAGCTGATCGTGGTCGTCGCGATCCTCGGCATCCTGGTCGCGATCGCGATCCCGGTGTTCCTGGGCATCCAGGCCACGGCGACGCAGAACGCCCAGAACACCGTCGCGGCGAACGGCGCGACGCAGGCGGCTACAGCGCTCGCCCAGGGTACGGCGATCGGCACCACCTTCTTCGACAACCTGAAGAACGGCGGCACGTACACGATCACGTCCACGGGGACCACGCTCGACACCTTCTGCGTCACCGTCACCGGCCCGGCGGCCTCCGCGAGCAAGTCCGGCCCCGGCTGCTGAGGTCGCCATGACCCGCAGCCAGGACGACGGCGGCTTCAGCCTCGTCGAGGTGGTCGTCGCCGTCGTCCTGCTCGGGCTCGTCGCGATCGCGATCCTGCCGGCCCTCGTCATGGGCTTGCAGGCGACCGCCACCCAGTCGTCGGTGGCGACCTCCACCCGTGAGGTCAGCCAGATGATCGACTCCGCCCGTCAGCAGACCACCTGTGCGGGCCTCGCCCAGGCGCTTCAGGCGCAGACGTTCTCGGACGGTCGAGGACGCTCGCTGACCGTCACGGGAACGATCGACAACCTGACAGGAGCAACGTGTCCGACTCTCGCGCACGTCTCGGTCACCGCGACCAGCGGTACGTCGACGCTCACGAGCTCCACGGCGCTCGTCTACGTCACCGGCTGATGCGCGACGGGGCGGCACGTGGCGACGACGGGATGACCCTCGTCGAACTCATCCTGTACTCCGCCCTCACACTGCTCGTGGTCGGGGGCCTCGCCGGTGTTCTGGTGAACACCTGGACCGCCCAGGCGAACGCCACCACGGTCGGCCAGGCCACCACCCGCGGAACCGTCTTCACCGAAGGGATCGAGAAGGCCATGCGCAACGCCTACGCGTTCCGGGTCACCGGCAGCGGTTCCACGCTCTCGGTGTGGACCGGTCTCGGCGGCGCGGCGGTGTGCCAGGGGTACACCGTCGACGGCTCCGGTGCGCTGCGCATGACCGCGACGGCGGGCTCGGCGGTGCTGCCCGCGGCATCCACCTGGCCGGTGTGGCAGACCGGAGCGGCGCAGATCGGCTCCACCGCGTACTTCACGGCCACCTCGACGGCCGTCAGCTACAGCTTCCGCGTCACGACCGCGGGTGCGCCCGTGGCCTTCACCGGCACCGAAACCGTGCGCACCTCGACCGTGCCCGCCTCCGCGGGGGTGAACCCGTGCTGGTGATCCCTCGTTCTGCCCGCGCCCCGCGCGCCCGCCTCGGAGACGACGGCGCCTCGCTCGTCGCCGTCGTCGTGGTGATGCTGGTCGGTTTCGTCGTCGCCGTCACGATCGCCGGAGTCAGCATCTTCGCGATCACGCAGAATCAGCGCAGCGCCTCGAGCCTGCAGGCCTTCACGGCGGCCGAGTCGGGCCGCGACGCGGCGGTCGCGATGCTGGCCGCGGCATCCGCCGGCACGGCCGGCTGCAGCACGACCGGCACCGGCACCTACGCGGGCACCGCGGGCACCTACACGTACTCGTACTCGGTGTTCTCGACCACCAGCACCGTACAGCCCTCCCGCAGCACCGCGCTCGGCGCGGCCGCCTGCCCCACGATCACCAGCACCTTCGTCCTCGTGCACGCCGTCGGCACCTCGCCGTCGGGCGCCACCACGGCCGTCGATGCTGTCTACCCGTGGGCGGGCAGCACAGTGAAGACCGACTCCCTCGGCTACATCAACAACGGGTTCTCCCCGCTGCTGAGCAACTTCACCGGCGGTGACCTGGTGGTGCGCTCCGGCGACTTCGCGTGCAACGCGACCACGATCTCCGGCAACGTCTACGTCCTGGCCGGCAACGTCACCATCGGGGCGGGCTGCATCATCCAGGGCAGCGTCTACGCGAGCGGCACCGTCACCGCGAGTCTGTCGGTCGTGAACAGCACGGTCACGGTCGGCTCGGTGAGCGCGGTCTCGATCATCACGGGAGACATCACCGCCCTCGGCAACGTGAGTCTCGTGCCGTTGACGACCCTCTCCCTCCCGGGACTGCCGCTCGGGCTGTCGGTGGGCGGCGGCATCCACTCGGGCGGCAACGTCACCCTCGACACCGCCATCAACCTGTCCCTGCTCGGCACGTACGCCGGCACCGTGGGCGGCGACGTCACCGCGCGCGGCACGATCTCGATCAAGGCGTGGAAGGTGGGCGGGAAGGCGCAGGCCACCGGCACCGTCACGGTGAACACGTCCCTCGGGGTGCTTTGCCTGATCATCCCGTGCGGCACCCTCGGCCCCACCTCGCAGGTGCCGAACTCGTCCTCGGCGCCGCAGCCGGCGTTCTCGCCCAGCCAGGCGCAGCTGCTGGCGCAGTCGGCCTGGGTAGACCTCAACGCGTCGACCAACTGGAGCAGGTACACCGGCAGCGCGTGGACGGCATACGCGACCTTCACCGGGGACTCCTGCTCGGCGTCGTCGATCAACTCGGCCATCTCGGCGGCGACCGCGCCCATCGTCATCAACGCGACGGCGTGCGCGTTCTCGCCCTCGTTCCTGCTGTCGATCACGAACGTGCCGCAGGACACCGTGCTGCTGGTGACCAACACCATCAACACGTTGGCGATCCAGGGATCCACGACGGCGACCGCCGCGAACCCGCGCCAGCTCTTCCTGGTGCAGGTCGACAACATCGCGAACGGCGTGCCCGACTGCGCCGGGCGGGGCGCCGTGACGAACCTGCTCAGCGCCGTCCCCACGTCGACGAACTTCCGGCTGATGGTCTACAGCCCGTGCGCGGCGAGCCTGCTCGGGCTCGGCAACGCCGCGAGCACGATCACGGGCCAGTTCATCGTGCCCACGACCAACTGGACGATCGTCGGCAACACCCTCAAGCAGGTCATCTGCGCCCCCATGACCGTGAACCCGAACATCCAGTTCGGGTGCAAGGCGACGGATGCCGCGACCGGCACGCCGATCGGATCGTTCACGACCGCGAAGGCGATCGCCCAGGTGGAGGTGTCGCCATGAGTGTCGCCGCACAGGTGTTCGTGATCGTCGTCGCCGGCGTGCTCGGTCTCGTCGTGGGATCGTTCCTGAACGTCGTCGTCTACCGCGTGCCCGCCGGTGTCTCACTGCTGCGGGCGAGCGCGTGCCCGACGTGCGACGTGCCGATCCGGTGGCAGCAGAACGTCCCCGTGCTCTCGTGGGTGGCACTTCGCGGACGCTGCGCGCACTGCGGCTCGGCGATCTCGCCGCGCTACCCGCTCGTCGAGGCTGCGACCGCCCTGGGATTCGCGCTGGTCGCGTCGGTGGCCGTCGTCGTCCCGCAGGCGGGCGATGCCTCGTGGTGGCTCGCGCTCGCGGCGTTCCTCTATCTCGCCGCGATCACTGTCGCCCTCGCGCTCATCGATGTCGACGTGCGTCGACTGCCCGACGGGATCGTGCTGCCCTCGTACGGCGTCGCGATCGTGCTGCTCGCGCTGTCGACCCTCGTCGGCCACGACCTGTGGCCCATCGTGCGGGCGACGATCGGCATGGCCGCGCTGTACACCTTCTATCTGCTGCTGTGGCTGATCCGGCCCGACGGCATGGGAGGCGGCGACGTGAAGCTCGCGGGCCTGCTCGGCTGGTACCTGGCCTGGCTCGGCTGGGGGCCGCTCGTCGTCGGCGCGTTCACGGGCTTCCTCTGGGGCGGGATCTTCGGCGTCGCGCTGCTGCTCAGCCGGCGGGGTTCGCGGGCCAGTCGCATCCCGTTCGGGCCGTGGATGCTCCTCGGCGCATGGACGGGGATCGTGGTCGGCGCACAGCTGACCCGGATGTATCTGGGGGTCTACACGTCATGAATCACAGGGGTGGACGTGCGCGCATGTCGGTGCGCGCCGGAACGGGGGAGGACGAATGACCGCACAGACAGTGGTCGGGCTCGAGATCGCTCAGTCGCACGTGCGCGCGGTCGAGGTGGCGCCGGGGGCGACGCCGCGCGTCGTGGCCTGGGGGGAGGTGCCGCTGCCCGAAGGGGTGGCGGAGGACTCCGAGGTGATCGACGCCGCAGCGCTCACGCTCGCCCTCGACCAGCTCTGGGTGCGCAGCCGCATCTCGCACAAGAAGGTGGTGCTGGGTCTCACGAGTCGGCGCATCCTGGTGCGCGAGTATGCGACGCCGCTCACCTCGCGCACCGCGATCATGCAGTCGCTCCCGTTCGAGGTGCAGGATGTGCTGCCGGTGCCCGTGGACCAGGCCGTGCTGGACTTCTACGCGATCGATCACGTCGACTCACTCGTGCGCGGGTTGGTCGTCGCGGCGATCGCCGAACCGATCGATGAGCTGCTGCGGGTGCTCGAGCGCTCGCGGATCGTCGCGGCATCCGTCGATCTCACGGCGTTCGCCCTCGCCCGGATCGCCCCGGCGGTCGCGGCGCCCGGGGAGACGGTCGCGCTGCTGCACATCGGCGAGCACACGACGACGGTGACCATCGTGCAGGACGGGGTGCCGCGGTTCGTGCGCACCCTCCCGGCGGAGATCCCGGCGTCGGCCCCGGTGGTGATCGAGAACGAGTGGATCGGCGCCGCCGTCGACGACGGAGCCACCCGCGCCGAGTTGCGCGCGGGACGCACCGCCGTGCTGGCGCCCGCCGACGAGACGCCCGACCTCGTGCAGCGGGTGCGCAGCACGCTGCAGTTCTACGCGGCGCGCAGCGGTGCGGCGCCGGTCGAGCGCGTCCTCGTGAGCGGTGCCGGGTCGCTGCACCCGGGGGTGCTCCCCGCGCTCGCCGCCGCCCTCGACCAGAGCATCGACCGGGTGCCGATCGATCGCCTCGCGGTCTTCCCCGGTGAACCGCCCGAGCCCCGCCGGGCCGCGGACTTCGTCTCGACCATCGGACTCACGATCGGAGGCGAGCGATGAGCGCGGCCGTCGACACCCTCGTGCTCGGCGGTGCCGCCCGGGTCAACCTGCTGCCGCCCGCAGAGGTCGAGCGCCGGGCCCGCGTGCGGCTCGGGCGACGCTGGATCGGTGCGCTGGTGGGCACCGCGGTCGTCGTCGTGCTGATCATCGCCGCCGCCGTGGCCTACAGCGTGGTGGGCTCGGCGAGGCTCGCGTCGGAGCAGGCCCGCACGCAGCAGCTCGTCGCCGAGACGCAGAGCTACCAGTCGGTCGCGACCGCCGTGGCGACCCGCACCGAGCTGACCCAGTTCCGCGCCGATGCCCTCGGCTACGACATCCGCTGGGGCGCCGTGTTCGACACGATCTCCGCACACCTGACGCCCGGGGCATCCGTCACCGGATTCAGTCTCACGGCCGGCGCCCAACCGCAGGCAGGCACCACCGCGCAGCGCGGACTGGGCGGCTCGCTCACGGTCAGCGTCGCGAACCCCGCGGATGCCGCGTCCCTCGCCCGCGCGCTGCGGGGCGTGTCCGGCGTGCTCGCAGCGGACGCGGGCGACGTCACGTCGTCGACGACGGCGGGGACGCAGGCAGCGCCCACGTACGACGTGACGATCGACGTCGTCTTCGACCAGTCGGTGTACTCCGGCCAGTTCTCGCAGGAGGGGAAATGAGGAACATGTCGAGGGGGCTCATCTCCGCGCTCGGCGCGCTGATCGCGGTGGTCCTCGTGGCCGCGGGCGTCTTCCTCGTCGCGCTGCCGATCTATCTCAGCGCGACGGGAGTGCACGGCCAGGCCGATGCCGCGGCCGCCACGAACGACCAGCTGCAGGTACGGGTCGACGCGCTCGCCGCTCAGGCGAAGGACACCACCCAGCTCACCCAGGCCGTCGCGCAGCTGCGTACGCAGATCCCGTCGGCGGCGGGGGTCGACCAGCTGGTGGACCTCGTCACCACGGCCGCATCGGCAGCGGGCGTCACGATCACGTCGATCACGCCGTCGCCCGCGGTGGCCTTCGCTCCCCGCACGAGCGAGGTCGCGGCCGCCGATGCGGCGAACACGGCTACGGCGGGCAGTGCCGGCTCATCCGCCACGACACCGGCGACGGGCACCACCGCGGCGCCGGTCGGTCGACTGCAGGTGCCGATCGCGATCACGGTGACAGCGAAGGATGCCGCCCAGGCGGCGTCGTTCCTCGACGCGCTGCGCGCCGGCCCGCGTCTGCTGGCGATCGTCGGCACGAGTGCCACCGAGACGGGCACGGGCTCGTCGACGGGCGGCGCGCTCACGGTCACCGTCAGCGCGCTCGCGTTCGCCGAGACGGAACAGTGAGGACCCGCAGATGACCACCACGATCACGCTTCCCACGCTCGATGCGATCCTCGCGAGCGCCGCCGATGCCGGGGCATCCGATGTTCACCTGACGGGGGGTCTGCCGGCGGTCTGCCGCATCGACGGTGACCTCACCGAGGTGCAGGGGTTCGGACAGGAGCTTCCCGGCGATTGGGTGGAGGGTGCGCTCGCCGGCATCATGACGGCCGAGCAGCGAAAGCAGTTCGCCGTAGCCGGTGAGGTCGACCTCGCCTACTCCGCTGCGGGGATCGGTCGGTTCCGGGTGAACGTCTTCCGCCAGATGGGGGATGTCGCGGCCGCGCTGCGACTCATCCCCGACGAGGTGCGGTCGCTGAAGGCGCTCGGCGTGCCGGAGATCGCGCGCGACCTGGCGCTCAAGCCGCGGGGACTCGTGCTGGTCACGGGGCCGACCGGCTCGGGCAAGTCGGCGACCCTCACGGCGATGGTCGACATCATCAACCGGGAGCGCGCCGCGCACATCATCACGATCGAGGACCCGATCGAGTTCGTGCACTCCAGCCGGCACTCGCTCGTCCACCAGCGCGAGGTCGGGTCCGACACCGCGTCGTTCGGCGAGGCGCTGCGGCGCGTGCTGCGGCAGGACCCCGATGTGATCCTGCTGGGCGAGCTGCGCGACGCGGAGTCGATCGCCGTTGCGCTGTCCGCCGCCGAGACCGGGCACCTCGTGCTGGCGACCCTTCACACCCAGGGGGCCGCGAAGAGCATCAACCGCATCGTCGACGTGTTCCCTGCCGAACGCCGCGATCAGGTGCGCGCGCAGCTCGGGGACACCCTTCAGGGGGTGCTCAGCCAGACGCTCCTGCCGGGGCTGCGCGGTGGGCGTGTGCTCGCCACCGAGGTGATGGTGCAGACCCCGGCGGTCGCGAACCTCATCCGGGAAGGGCAGATCCAGCAGCTCTACTCCGCCTTGCAGTCGGGGTCGGAGTTCGGGATGCACACGCTCGACCAGAGCCTGCGCGAGCTTGTGAAGGACGGCCGCATCGAGAAGTCGCTGGCGCAGCAGTTCGCGGTCGATCAGCGTTCGCTCGAGAAGACGCGGGCTGTGCCCGCCGACCTCGACGACGAGGTGTGGGCGACGCGCGGCGGAGTCGCGCGACCCGCGAACTGGGGGGTGTGAGCCATGCCGGTGCTGGAGCGGTTCTCCTACCGGGCGGTCGCGCCCGGCGACGAGGCGGTCGTCAAGGGCACGATGGATGCCGCGAACGAGGCCGCCGCGGTCGGCAAGATCCACGCGCAGGGCCTCATCCCGCTCGAGGTGCGCTCCCTGGCGCGCACCGGGCTCCGGCGGGAGGTCTCGCTCACGGGGTCGGGTCGCGTGAAGGTCAAGGCGCTGGCGCTCATGACCCGTCAGATGGCGGCGCTCACGGAGGCGGGGCTGCCGCTGCTGCGCACTCTCGAGATCCTCACCGAGCAGACCGACGACAAGGCGCTGCGCGCGGCGCTCGTGGGCGTCGTCGCGGACGTGGAGTCCGGGGCATCCCTCTCTCTCGCCTTCAGCCGGCAGCCGAAGGCGTTCGCGCCGCTGATGGTGAGTCTCGTGCGGGTGGGGGAGGCGGGCGGATTCCTCGCCGAGTCGCTCACGTCCATCGCGCGTTTCTACAAGTCCGAGGCCGAGCTGCGCGACAAGGTGAGGGCGGCGACGACCTACCCGGCCGTCGTGCTGGTGGTGGCCTTGCTCGCGGTGCTGGGCATGGTGACGTTCATCGTTCCGGTCTTCGAGAAGATGTTCGCGAACCTCGGCGGGCAGCTTCCCGTGCCCACGCAGATCCTCGTCACGATCTCGCACAACATGGTGTGGATCCTTCCGCTGCTCGCCGTCGTCCTCATCGGCGGTGCGGTGTGGTGGACGCGCTCCCGCAACACCCCGAGGGTGCGTGCCGTCGTCGATCCGTGGAAGCTGCGCCTGCCGATCTTCGGCTCCCTGAACACGAAGATCGCGGTGGCCCGCTTCGCCCGGAACCTGTCGATGATGCTGCAGGCGGGGGTGCCGTTGATGCAGGCGCTCGACACGGTCGGCGAGGCGGCCAACAACGTGAAGATCGTCGCGGCACTCGAGAAGGTCAAGGAGTCGGTGCGGCAGGGCAAGTCGCTGGCGGCGCCGCTCGCGGCGGCGGGCGTCTTCCCTCCGATGGTGTCGCAGATGGTGTCCGTCGGCGAGGAGTCGGGCACGCTCACCGAGATGCTCGACAGCATCGCGACGTTCTACGAGGCCGAGGTCGCGTCGGCCACCGAGCAGTTGACCGCGGTGATCGAGCCCGTGCTGATCGTGATCCTCGGTGTCGTCATCGGCGGCATGGTGATCTCGCTCTACCTGCCCGTCTTCAACCTCTACGCGCAGCTGAACCACTCCGCCGGCGCGTGAGCGGTCGCGAGCCCTGATCGGATGCCGCGGCCTCACGCGGTGACGCGCAGCACCTCGTCGATCGTCGTGATCCCGGCGACGACCTTCGCCCAGCCGTCGTCGCGCAGCGGCACCATGCCCTGGGCGAGGGCGATGTCTCGCAGCTCCCGACCGCGGCTGCGTCCGACGACCTGCTGCTCGAGGTCCTCGGAGAGGGTCATCACCTCGTGCAGCGCCACCCGGCCGCGGTATCCGGTGTACGAGCAGGCGCGGCATCCGACCGGACGGTAGAACGCGTCGACGCCGTGCTCGGGGCGCTCGAACCCCGCGGACTGCAGCGTCTCGTCGTCGAGGTCGGCCCGCTCGCGGCACTCGACGCACAGGCGGCGCGCGAGACGCTGGGCGACGACGGCGGTGAGGGCGGTGCCGACGAGGTAGGGCTCCGCGCCGATCTCGACGAGCCGGGTCAGTGCGCTCGGCGCGTCGTTGGTGTGCATCGTCGAGAGCACGAGGTGGCCGGTGAGCGCCGCTTCGATCGAGGTGATGGCGGTCTCCCGGTCGCGGATCTCGCCGACCAGCAGCACGTCGGGGTCTGCGCGCAGGATCGACCGCAGCGCGGTCGAGAACCCGAGACCGGCGCGAGGGTTCACCTGCATCTGGCTGATGCCCGGGAGCCGGTACTCGACCGGGTCCTCGATCGTGACGACGTTGACCTCGGGCGACGCGATCTCGCTGAGCGCCGTATAGAGGGTCGTGGATTTGCCCGACCCGGTCGGTCCGGTGACGAGCACCATGCCGTGCGGCCGGCGGATCGCCTCGCGGAACCGGGCGTCGTTGCCGGGAGACATCAGCAGTTCGGCCATCGAGACGCGGCGCTCGCTGGTGTCGAGGATGCGCATGACGACCTTCTCGCCCCACACCGTCGGCAGGGTCGCGAGGCGCAGGTCGACGGTGCGGCCCTCGAGCGTGACCGAGATGCGTCCGTCCTGCGGGCGGCGCTTCTCGGCGATGTCGATCTGCGCCATGATCTTCAACCGGGAGAGCACGCCGTCCTGGATGGTGCGGTCGGCGCGCTGCACCTCGTGCAGCACCCCGTCGATCCGGAAGCGCACAGTGAGGTCGGCCTCCCCCGGCTCGATGTGGATGTCGCTCGCGCGGTCGGTGATCGCCTGCGCGATCAGCAGGTTCACGAAGCGCACGACCGGGGTCGCGTCATCCCCTTCGTCGAGGGAGAGGGTGAACGACGTGCGCGCCGCCGTGCTCGCACCTTCGATGACGGTGGAGAGCTCGGTGAGCTCCTCGTCGGAGCGCAGGAACCGGCCGAACACTGTCTGCAGCGCATCGCGCGCCACGACGACCGGGTCGACGACGAGGCCGGTGGCGGTCGAGACGTCGTCGAGGGCGACGAGGTCGGTCGGATCGACGATCCCGACGGTGAGGCGGTGTGCGCTGCGTTCGATCGGCAGCAGCTGGAACCGACGGCACAGCGAGCTCGGCACGAGCGCGAGCACGGCCGGGTCGATCGTCACCGCGGCGAGGTCGAGGAAACGGGTGCCCGTGCTCGCGGCGACGCTCTCGGCGAGGGTGCGTTCGCTGACGACGCCGCGCGAGATCAGTTCACGCCCGAGCGCCGTGCCGTCCCCGAACCTGTCGACGTCCGCCGCGATCTCCTGCGCGTCGACGGCTCCGGCCGCGACGAGCGCCTGCGCCAGACCAGTCACCATCGGATCCCCCTTCGGCCTCCGTGCCCCCATCCGTAGTGTACGAGCGCCGGGATGCCGCGGCACGGGGGTTGTGCGCGAGCGATCGGCGTGCTGCAGGGCGACGGGCCGCGGCATCCGTTCGCCCGCTGTTCACCGACCGTTGCCCCGTGGCTGTGAAGATGCCCAGCGCGACCGATGAGCCGGCCGCATCCGCCCGATTGGAGCTCCGTCCGATGCGACGTCTCGCGGCGCTGTGCGCTGCCACCCTCACCTTCGCCGGTCTCGCCGCCGTGCCCGCCGCCGCGGTCGCCGTCGAGCCCCTGCCGACTCTCGTCATCAACGAGGTCGAATCCAATGGCGGAATCCCCGGCGACTGGATCGAGCTCTACAACACGGGCGATGCGCCGGTGGATGCCGCGGGGCTCGTGCTGAAGGACAACGACGACACCCATCGGTTCGAGATCCCGGCGGGCACCACGATCGCCGCGCACAGCGCTGCGGCGTTCGACGTCGAGACCGCGTACGGGCTCGGCAAGGCCGACTCGGCGCGGCTGTACCTCGGCGACGGCTCGACGCTGATCGACTCCTACTCCTGGACGGCGCATGCCGACGAGACGTACGGGCGCTGCCCCGACGGCATCGGCGCCTTCGTCGACACCGATGCCGCGACCAAGGGGGCGCCCAACCAGTGCCCGCCGCCGGCGGGGGCCGCAGACATCCGCATCAACGAGGTCGAGTCCAACGGGGGCACACCGGGCGACTGGGTCGAGCTCTACAACACCGGTTCGGCGGCGGTCGACCTGACCGGGTGGATCTTCCGTGACAACGACGACAGCCACACGCTGCTCGTGCCCGCGCAGACGCTGCAGCCGGGCGCCTACACGTGGTTCCAGACCGACGTCGCGAACGGGTTGGGGCTCGGCTCGGCCGACTCGGCGCGGCTGTTCCTGCCGGACGGCACGACGGTCATCGACTCCTACACCTGGTCGGCGCACGCCGCGACGACCTACGGCCGCTGCCCCGATGGCACGGGCGCGTTCGTCACCACGCTCTCGTCGACGCAGGGTTCCGCGAACGACTGCCAGCCGCTGCGCCTGAGCGAGATCGAGTCGAGCGGCGGCACGCCCGGCGACTGGATCGAGCTGGTCAACCTGTCGAACACGGATGTCGACGCCTCCGGCTATGTGCTGAAGGACAACGACGACAGCCATGTCTTCACGATCCCGGTCGGCACTACGATCCCCGCGCTCGGCTACGCGGCGTTCGACGTCGAGTCGGCGTTCGGGCTCGGGTCCGCGGACAGCGCGCGGCTCTTCTCGCCTGCGGGGGACCTCGTCGACACGTACTCGTGGACGGCGCACGCCGCGACGACCTACGCCCGCTGCCCCGATCCGCGAGGAGCCTTCGCCGTGTCGGCCGCGCCCACGAAGGGCGAGGCGAACTCCTGCATCGGCGAGGTGTCGGTGAGCCCGTGGCCCGGCAGCGGCGACGTGCGCATCGTCGACACGTCCGCGACGGTGTTCGCCCCCGACGGCAAGGATCTCAGCGGTCTCGTGTACGAGGCATCCGGCACCGGAGAGCGCGGAACCCTGTGGGCTGTGAACAACGGCGGCGGCACGCTCTTCCGGCTGCAGTGGACCGGCACCGACTGGGCTCCGGCGCCGGGCTCGGCATCCTCGGGCACGGTGCTGCACTACGCGGACGGCACCGGCGCGATCGACTCCGAGGGCGTCACGATCGCGGGCGGCTCGTCCGCGGGTGGTGTCTATGTGGCATCCGAGCGCGACAACTCGAACAAGAACGTCGGCCGTCCGTCGGTGCTGCGCTACGACGTGACCGGCGCCGGTGCGAGCCTCAACGCGTCCGACGAGTGGAACCTGAGCGCCTTCCTCCCGGTCGGCCTCGGTGCCAACTCGGGTCTCGAGGGGATCGCCTGGATCCCGGATGCGGCGCTCGTCGCGGGCGGCCTGATCGACGAGAGCACGCTCGCCGCCTACAGTCCGGCGTCGTATGCGGGGCACGGCGATGGCCTGTTCTTCGTCGGCGTCGAGGGCACCGCGAAGGTCTACGCCGTGGCGCTTCTGCCCGGCGGCGTCTCGAAGCTCGTGGCGACGATCGATCCCGGACTCGGGGTCGTCGCCGAGGTCGCCTACGACGCCGCGTCAGATCAGCTGTGGGCGCTGTGTGACGACGCGTGCAACGGCGAGGCGGCGATGCTGCAGATCGCGGACTCGGGCCCGCACGCGGGTTCGTTCCAGGTCGTGGAGCGCTACGCGAACCCGGCCGGGATGCTCGACTCGATCGCGAACGAGGGCTTCGCGTTCGCGACCGCCGACCTGTGCGTCGACGGTACGAAGCCGGTCTTCTACGCCGACGACAACGGCACCGACGATCACGCGCTGCGCGAGGGGTCGATCGACTGCACTGCGGTGCCCGGAGGCACGGACCCCGGCGACGGATCGGGCGGCGGGACGCCGGGCGACGGCTCGGGTGGTGGGTCGGGCGGCGGGACCCCCGGTGACGGCTCGGGTGGTGCCGGCGGCCTCGCGCCGAGCGGACCGGATGCCTCGGTGCCTGCGGCCCCGGGTGAGGGCGATCTGATCGACGCGAACCGTGGCGGCGCCACCGCCCCCGGATCTGCCGTCGCCGGCTCGGTCGTGACGATTGCGGTCGATCCGGCGCACGCGGGCAAGATCGTGCACGGCTGGATCTTCTCGACCCCCACCTACCTCGGCGTGGGTGTGGTCGCGCTGGACGGCTCGGTGTCGTTCACCATCCCGGCGGGCTTGCCGGCCGGCGATCACCGCATCGCGGTGGTCGACGCGAGCGGCGCCGTGCTCGGCTGGAGCCCGCTGACGGTCGAGCTCGCGCAGACCGGCGCGGCGGCCTCGGGCTGGCTGCCCGCGGGCGCGCTGCTCCTCGGCGTCGGCGTGGTGTTGGTCACCGCGGCGCGGCGTCCCCGCCGCGCGTGAGGTGGGGGCGCTTCGCGCCCCCACCCCCCACCCCTTCACCC
>NZ_SCOB01000018.1:0-50403 GCF_005503465.1 Microbacterium sp. 4NA327F11
CGTCGTGATCGCAACGGTAGTGCAGACAACCTCGCGCAGCTAGATCTTCACACTCACCTGCACGAACGCAACAACAGCGCGATCAATCGCGCAGGCGACCGCGAGAAACGACATCCACGGAGTGAACGGTGCCGTGTCTCGCTGAACGACCGGCTTTCGGACACGGTTAGGCTCCCCGCATGAGGATCGGGTACGCGCGGGTGTCCACGGTCGATCAGGACCTCGAGGCGCAGCGCGCCGGTCTTCGCGAGCTCGGGGTCGATGACGAGCAGATCCACGTCGACCACGGCCGGACGGGGACCAATCGTGATCGGCCGGGGCTCACGGCCGCGCTCGCTTCCTGCCGGCGCTGGGACGTCCTTGTCGTCACGAAGCTCGACCGTCTCGCACGCTCGCTCCCTGACGCGCGAGACATCGCCGATGAGCTTGCCCGCCGGGATGTCGCGCTGAGCATCGGTGCGAGCGTCTACGACCCCACCGACCCGGTCGGGCGGCTGCTGTTCAACGTGCTGGCCATGGTTGCGGAGTTCGAAGCTGACCTCATTCGCGCACGCACCAGGGAGGGGATGGCGATCGCGCGTGCGCGTGGCCGGTTGAAGGGGAAGGCGCCGAAGCTGTCACCCGCGCAGGCGAAGCTTCTGCTTCGGCTGTTCGATGCTGGGGAGCACAGCGTGGCTGAGCTCGCCGAGCTGTTCCATGTCGGCCGCGCCACCGTGTATCGCACCGTCGACCGTGTGCGTTCGGAGGCGGCGCAGCGGCCGTAGTGCGGTGCCGGGGTCCGCGTGGAATGTCGTCTCATTCCGAGCGCCGTCACACGACAATCGGTATAGTTGTGTCATGAACGTCACGGAGGCTGCGGCAGCGCTGGGTGTGAGCGAGCGCCGCGTGCGCGCACTCGTTCAGTCCGAGCGCGTTGCCGCTCGCAAGGTGGACGGCGTGTGGCAGCTCGACTCCCTCCCCACCGTGCGCAGCCGACGCCCTCTCTCCGCCGCCTCCCGCACAGCGCTGTCCGAAGCCCTCACCAACAGGGCCCTCGGGAGCCTCACCGGGCAGGAACGGGCGCGCACCGCCGAGCGCGTGCGCCAGCTCCGCGAATCAGCCGACCCTGGTGCGCTTCTCGTGGACTGGTGGGGCTTCGCCACGGAAGCCAATGACCTGGGGTCGCAACTCGCACGGCATGCCGTTGAGGGCTCCGGTGACTTCGTTGCCGAGACGATCCGCAGCCGGCCGACAGAGTACCTCCGCGACCCCGCTGACCTTGCTGACGTGGTCTCCTCCGAGCGCGCCATTCAAGGCTGGAGCCGGCAGCAGCTCGCCGCGATCGCCGGTGTCGACGGCGACGTCGTCTTGCAGATCGAACGTGCCCGCAGCGTCCCTTCCCCCGGACGGATCCTGAAGGTGCTCGCCGCGCTGAACATCGAAGCATCAGCTCTCCCCGATGTGGTGCTGACGTGAGCAACCGCCTCGAGGCGTGGTTCGATGGCCGCCACGCAGGCCAATTCACCGAAGCCGACGACGGCACGGTCACGTTCGACTACGACGCGGACGCGCCGCCCACACCGATCTCCCTCTCCCTGCCGCGCGATGGGAGCGCCACCAAGCGTGCACCCGCGAACTTCCTCGAGAACCTGCTCCCCGACCATGGGTCCACGCGAAGGAGACTTGCCGATGCCTACGGGGCACCGAGCAGCAGGACCTTCGACCTCCTCGCCAGAGCCGGCGGCGACATCGCCGGCGGCCTCATCCTCACGCCCGAAGGGCAGCCTCTGCCGGCCGGCAGCGCACAATTGCGCCCCGTCCTCGACCGGGACATCGCCGCCCGAATCAGCGACATCAAGCTCGACTCCGACGCGTGGGCGCCGCGGGAGTTCGCTGCGCGTTTCTCGCTCGCCGGCACGCAGGGGAAGTTCGCTCTCGCCAGGGTCGACGGCTCCTGGTTCTGGCCGAACAGCACAGTCCCATCGACGCACATCCTGAAGCCTGGCCGCCCCGATCTGCGCGGCATCGAGGCGGCGGAGTCGAGCGCCCTCCACCTCGCCCTCAACGCCGGTGTCGACGCGGCCCGAGCTGCTGTGTTCGAGATCGGTGATCAGACGGCGTTGATCGTCGAACGCTTCGACCGTGATCTCGGTGCGGGCTTGCTCGCGCGCAGGCGTCACGCCGAGGACCTGGCGCAGGCGTTCGGCGTGGCTTCCGCGAACAAGTACGACGTGACCGCCAAGCAGATCGCGGGGATCCTTACCAGAGCGGACCCCACCGGGCGGCTCCTGCGCGGGTTCCTGGCGCAGCTCGTCCTCAACACCGTCGTCGGCAACTCCGACGCGCACGCGAAGAACTACTCGGTGCTCCTCGACCCAGACAGCATCACCATGGCACCGATGTACGACGTCGTGCCGCTCGCGCTGTACCCGAACTTCGATCAGACCCTCGCGATGCAGGTCGGTGGCCAAGCTCTCCCGCAGGCGATCACCCCGAACCATTGGCGGAAGCTCGCACGCACGATCGGTGTCGATGAGGACGAGATCACCGATCTCGTGAAGGGTGTGGCTGAGCGGGTCGCGGAACACAACCATGCCGCCTGGGATGCGCTGGACGACGATCAGGCGGCGGTACTGCGGGCCTCCATCAACCGGAACACCGACGTGGCACGTGGGGTGAAGGATCGCACGGTGATCGCAGCCGGCGCCGAGCAGCTGCGCCGGCCGGCCGGGAGCCGTGAAGGTGGACAGTTCGCCGGGAAGCGGAACTCACCCCCGAACGGCTCCCTCCGTTGAGCACGACCGCCTAGGCGGTCGACGCCCGAGCACCGCACCTGGTCGCGATCCGGGGCGCGCCGCACACATGGAGGTATGACCAACTTCCGTTCCGCCGACCACCCTCGGCGTCCCGCCGGCGACCCCGCTGGCGGCCGTTTCACCGCTCGGCAGTCTCACGCTCCCGTCAGCACGCTCGAGGACCCCTCCGACAGCGCCGACTGGCATGACCGGATGGCAGCGATCATCGACGCAGGCGAGAGCGACTCTGATCCGGCGCCGGGCGCCGACCTGTTCGGGGACCCGGACCCCACCTGCCCGTTCTGAGCGTCACTTCCGACCTGCAAGCCACTCGAGCGCGTCGGCCTTCGCGGCGATCTTCACCCCGAACTGGTAGAGCCCGGCCATGTAAACCTGCCGGGTCGGCTCAGGGTACGTGAGCGGCCCTGGACGCCCTCCCGGCGCCTTCAGCAGCCGCGGGTCAAGGCAGGCGACCATGCCCGTGTCCGACGTCGCGCGCACAAGCCGCCCGCTCGCCTGATCGAGCAGCAGAGCAGCGTCGACCGCGTAGACGAACCTGTCCGCCGCCCACCGATCGCCGAGCCGTTCGTTCAGGTCATCGACGCGAGCGTCGTCGATCGGGTTGGACGGGCTGCGGGGCACACGGTCGATGATGACGAGGCTGCAGGTCTCCCCCGGCGCATCCACACCGGTCATGAGCGACTTCGTTCCAACGAGGACGCTGCCTTCATCGTCACGCCACTGGGTCGTGATGCGCGACGGCGATCCACCATCCCATTGCGAGTGCACCTGAATGTGCGGGAGCTCCGAACGGAGCCGCTCGGCGTACATCCGGCCGTCCGCCGCTTTCGCCGCCAGCACCAACGCCTTGCCACCGTTCGCGCGTACGAGGTCGACGACATGGTCGACCGCCCAGCTCGCATGCTTACCCGCGTCGAACTTCGCGCGAGGGTTGGCCCCGAAAGTGCTCGTCAGAGCTGCCAGGTCGGCCGGGGATACTGCGGAGGGGATGAAGAGGGCGGAGCGGGCGTAGGCGTCAGCGAACGGCGTCGGGTACACGCGCCGTTGAGCGGCAAGCCCTGCCTGCTGGGGGTAGTTCGAGGGGAGGGTGGCGGAGATGGCCGTCACAGACAGCGGGTACCTGGCTCCCTCGTCACCGTCGACGTCGGGCGCGGTCCAGAGGTTGTCGTTGAGCATCCAGCCGACGTTGATCGGCGCGACGTTCGCGACCGACCATGACCTGGCGGCGCCTGTCCCGCCGGCTCGTGACTCCGCACGATCCACCCACCGCGCCCAGCCGGTGCGGTGTCGACTGAACGCCTTCAGGGCGCTCAGGAGCGTGTCGAGGCGGTCCGCTGCGGCACTGATCTTCAGACTTCGCGCCACGTCCGAGCTTGAGTCGTTCGCGAGCATCCGGGAACCGACCTCTGCCCACTGCTTCACGAGAGCGCCGACCCGACCGAACGGGTCATCGTTCTGACCGAGCCGGCGCGCACCGTCACGTTGGCCGTGTGTGAACGAGTTGAGCGCGGACTCCACTTCCGCGGCAACCCGTGCTCCTTCATCGGCCCACTGACGGAACTTCCCGCCCGGGGATCCGAGCGCGCGGGACGCCTGCCGGCTGATCGACTCGATGATCGGGCCTGACAGCTTCGACGATCCCTGCGCCCGCACATGGCTGGGGAGTGTGTGCGCTTCGTCCACGATGATGTGGTCGATGCGGCCGAACCGGGATGATCCGATGATCACCGGGATAGCGTGGGCGGCCTGCACGGCGAGGATCGAATGGTTCGTGATGATGATGTCTGCCGCCTCGGCGGCGTCCTTCGCGAGCTCCGCCTTCGACCGCACCCCGTATCGGGCGCCGTCGTCAGCTTCCGAGGACGGTGAGGACACGGTCTCCCACATGGCCGCGTCATGCTCGATCGGGCAGGAGTGGCGTTCACCGGACGTGCGCGGGCCGGTCGTGGAGGTGTACTGGCGGAGAGCCCAGATGACGAGCGCGCGGAGGAGCTCATGGTCGGTGACCCGGTCGTACTGATCAAGACCGTGAAGTGGGCGGTTCGCATCGAGCTCGTCAGCGAGCTGCGCGAAGCCGACTGATGTCGAGCGGGTGAGTGTCTGCGCGGTCGCGATGGTCTTCGCCGGGTCGACGTAGTTCGACACTCCCTTGAGGAACGCGACGGTGACATCACGGTCGGGGTGCAGTTGGCTGGAGGCGCGTTGGACAGTGTCCACGTCCTTGTCCTGCAGCTGCCCCATGAGGGCGAGCGAGTCGGTCGAGATGACGGTTCGCTCGTCGCGGAGGATGGCGGCGTCGAACGCCGCGGTGAGGGTCGCGAGCGACTTTCCCGACCCGGTCGGCGCAACACCCACGAGGTGACTCAGTCCCTGCATCGCCTCGTCAATGTGATGGCGGAGAGACGCCTGCCCTTCGCGCGCGGTCGCGGTCGGGTTCGAGGTCGCGACTCGGACGGCGGCGGTGAGCAGCCCGAGCGGGTCATCGAGAAGCTGATCCCTGCTGTGCGGGGGAACGAGCTCGTCGATTGTGGGGGCGTGGGCCATACCTCCCACATGCGCGGTCGCCGCAGGGGTCTATCAGCGGAGGTGGAATCGTGACGAGCAGCAGCGGCGGCCGGCGCCGATGGGTACGCCGGCTCGCGGTCATTTCGGTGTGCGTGTGCACCGTCACCGCCGGCGTGCTGTGCGCGGTCACCCTCCTCGCCCCACAGGTCACGGAGCGCGCGTACGGTGTCGCGCAGGGCGCGGTGGAGACCATTCAGACGACGGTCGTCGGTTCCGTCCCGGTCGTCCACCTCGGTGCCGTTGGCGGCCTCGCTCAGATGGACGCGTGCACGGGGAAGTTCACCGAGATGCGTGCGTACGAGATCCCCGGCGTCCCGCCGGTGTGGGCGGCGCACAACATCTGTGGCGGCGACATCGTGCTGACGTGGGCGTTGGGGCAGCTCGTGGACATCGAGCATGAAGGGGTGACGCGCCGCTACCGGGTCGTCGACATCCGGTACACCGGCAAGCACTACACGCCGATCGCTTCACTGGTCGGGCTCGGTGGTCAACTCGCTCTGCAGAGCTGCTTCTACGGTGAGAACCGGATGAAGTTCGTCGGCCTCGACCCCGTGCAGTGACAAGCCGCACGAGGTCGAGGCCGACGGCGAGTTACAAGTAGGCCGAGTCAGTTCCGAGTGGGATGGTGCACCACCCTCCCCAGACGAGCCATACCGTGCCGCTGAACGAGGCCGACTGCCAGCCGGTTCCCGTGTACCCCGCGAACCGCCTTCCAGAGTCGTAGGTTGTGCTCCACATCAGGCTCGCGTCGGTCCAGGCGGCGATGGCGGCGACAGCCACATCAATCCTCCGTGACGTCACGATTCCGAGGCTCGAGCTGAAGCCGTAGTCGACGTAGGCGTAGCCACGCAGACCCCGGTTGAAGATGTAGATGTAGGAGCTCCCGCAGTTGTAGCTCTGAACGAATTGCGGCGTGATGGTGCCCACTTTCACGGTCGGGCAATACCCATGGTCTTGTGCGTACTTCAGGGTGCTGCCGCTGAACTGATCGCACGCCAACACCATCTGCGGCCCGCTCACGACCGTCACCGAGTCAACTGGCGCCGCAGCGACTGACGCTTGTGTGGAGCCCAGTACGAGCCCCATCGCAGCGACAACCGCAGCGCCGCTCAGTAGAGACCGTCGCCAGATTCTGTTCATGATTCCCCAATCAGTTGATTCCCCCGGCCGGGGTTCCGGCCTTGCGCCTCAGTGTGATGGCGGGCGGTTCCTCCCACAAGGCTTCTGATCTTCCCTCGCGTTGACCGACGGGCTACTCTGCGGTCATGGTGATCAGGACCCTGCACCCTCGGTTCGACGTCGGACTCTCCGCGTCGCTGTGGGTCCTGCACGGATGCCGGCGAGAAGGCACCCTGCTGGGCCCGATCGCGAGTCCGCCGAACTATCGGGCTGAGTGGGAAATCCTCGACGATGAGGCTGTGCAGTGGGCGACCGAGGACGAGCCGCGGTCAGTGCTCGACGCTCTGCGCCGGTACCCGACGATCGCGGCCTCGTTGACCTCGACAGCGGACGACCTCCTGGAGTGGCTCGCCGATGCCCGTCATCAGGTTCCGCTCGACTCGATCACCCTGCATGACCGCCTGAAGACCCTTTTCCGACGCGTTCCGCGGCGAGACGTCACGCTGCGGATCGTTCCGCTCGATCAACCGACTGCGTGGCGGGTCGGCCTGAACGAATGGGTGCTCTCCGGCTCGCTGTGGGCCGACGCGGACGCCTTCCGGAACTGGGCAAGGACGCGCAACCGTGAGATCCCCGCACCGGTCGGGCACCTCCTGGGCCGCCGGTACAGCGCGGCGTGACCGTCAGCTCACCGTTGCGGCGCGCTCGCGCTCAGCGATCGTGAGTCGCCGCGCGGCATCACGCTCGGCCCAGGAACCCTCGCGGGCGGTTCGCTCTGCTTCCTCTGCGTCCGCGAGCTTCCGATATTCGGCGTACAGCGATCGGGCTCGGGCGCTCTCCTCTGGGGTCGGTCCGGGCCACTTCCGGTCGACCCGCTCCTGGTAGGCGTATGCCCGCTGCTGCGCAATCTGGGAGGGAGATCGGACGTCAGGCACGGTCGTCAGGTAGTCGAACAGTGCCTTCGAGACCGGGAACCCGTAATGGCCGCGGCCTTCCGGCGTCGGCTGGTGCAGCGAGTAGACCATCTTCCCGCCCTGCAGGAACGCGCCCTTCCCCTCGAGGCCGTCGGTCGAGATGATCTCCTCGAGCGAGCGGACGACTGTCGCGCCCGAGTCGTCTGTGTGACGCCACCTCTTGTGAAGGTCGCGACTGATCCGATCCTTCGCGACCGCGGTCAGTGCACGGTCCGCTTGACGCTCTAGGGCGGAGGGGACGGTGACCTTCACGACGGTCGGCGCCGCTGGGCGTGCCGGGTCCGCGGACGGCAGGCGCGGGTGCCGGGAGGGATCTACGACGAACCGTCCGTTCTGCCCGAGCTCGGTGCCCGCACTCCGTGTTTCGTACTCCTCGCGAGGCACCAAGTACTCGTGCCTGGCACCGTCGACGTTCGCGGACACGCGCAGCAGGTCTGCGTCGCTCTCCGCTCTAGACGCCGAGATGACGACGGGCTCTCCGGCGTGCCGTGCCAGCCATGCGGCCTCGTCCTTCACCCTCGACTCCCCGGGGGCGAGCACCCTCCCGTTCGCGGCCTCCCATCCGTCCGGGAGCCAGTGTCTGATCGATGCGTCCGCATCCTCACGGATGGTGGCGGCGTCGTCGTGGACCCAATGCGCGCCCGCCCATTCGTCGGAGAAGTAGCGCCGGACGATGTTGACTTCCATGTCCTCCTCGTACCAGCCGGTCTGGTCCCGCAGGGCGGGCGGGATGACGCGGTTACGTTCCGGGGACAGCTTCACTCCACCGTGGCCGGCTGTGCCGACCGCAACGATGCCGTCTGCGACCCGGTCGACGCTCTGCGCCGGCCCCCATGGGGTTCGGGAGCCCTCGCGGAGGTTCACCTCACCCCACCTGACCGGGACGGTCTCTTCGACGAGATCGCCGGCGGGCGCGTGTGGGACGCGGCCTGAGAACTGTCCGGCACCGTTCAGTCCTGCGCCTCGGTGGATGTTGCCTGCGGCATCGATCGTCATACACACCATGTGTGCGGCGCCGATCCGATGGTGTGCACGAGCGGCGGCCGCAGGTCGATTCGCTATCTCGATGAGCCGGGTGCGCGTCGGGTTTGGGACCACGTCAGCAGAGATTCGATTCTCCGATCCGACGAGGCGCCGCTGCCTGCGCGCCTTCCACGGAGACGAGTGAGCTCGTCATGCAGTTCGTCGACGGCGTCATAGTTGGTGGACCTGATCGGCCTGCCGCTCGCTATGAGACGCAGCTGCGAAGTCTGACCGTTCGGGCCACCCGGAACCGTCGATGGGAAGTGGTGGAGGATGTCCCGAGCGATCGTGATCGCCGCATCATCGCTGATCGGAACAGCGTCCCCCTGCCGGTAGTAGGACTCGATTTCGGCATTGCGGAGTTCATCGTCGGTCGGTGCGGGAATCTCGTCGAAGGAGGGCGTGAACCCGAAGTCAGACAGCTTCGAGAGCTCGCTCGTCGGTGCGGTGTTGGACTTCGCCGTGAACCTCCCAACGGCGCTTCGCGGATGCAGGTTGGGATCGAAACCGGTCGTCATACACACCATGTGTGCGGCGGCGATCCGATGGTGTGCGCGGGCAGCGGCCGCAGGTCACGCGATGCCCAGAGGCTCCCTGGTGCAGTTGGTTGCGCTCGCGGCAGCAGCTCCGCGGACGCGCCCCGAACCGCCATGAAGGACAACCGTTGGCCCCTACGACAGGCCGGGCTTACGTCGAGGCGCGGCGATCATTTGAGCGGGATCATGGTTGGTCGACTCCCGGACCCCGCTCCTGCCCTGTGTGCGGCTGCTCTCCATGTGGGAGTGGCGCGTTCGCGGAGAACCAGCGCTCGAGGATCGACGCGGTCGCCGGATCGACCAGCTTGATCTCGTGGAACACGTACCCCGCTGTTGTGCTCTCGAATGTGTGCCCAAGCAGCTGCTGCGCGAGCGAAAGACCGCCTTCATCGCTGACGACGCTGGCGACGGTGCGGCGCATCGTGTACGGCACGAGCTCGCCCTTCGCGATGCCGAGATCCTGAAGCACTTCACGGTTGTGCGCATCAAAGTCGCGGAGGCCCTTGTCGATCTTGGTGACGCTCACGTTCGTGTTCGTGGCCGAGGTGAAGATGACCTTGTCCGGGTTCGGTCGATACGCCGCGACCCGCCTCCGAATGACCTCCGCCGCGAACTCCGGGAGAACGATGCGCCTGCGCTGCTTCTTGTGCTTTGTCCAGTGCTGCCGATAGGCATGCCGTCCCTTGTCGGACTTGATGGTGCCGCAGATTTCGACGATCAGCTGACCCTCATCAGTCGTGCCGACGATGTCCTCCCGGCGTAGCGCGAGCACCTCCCCCGGACGAATCGAGGAGCCGAGCATCACGGTGAGCACATCAGCGTGGATGCTCATGTCTCGGCGCCGTCCGCCCCTTCGCTCTGGGTTGACGCCTGACCACACACGGATCATCTGCAGAACGAGGAGAGCCTGCATCGCGTTCAGTCGGAGGCGATCGCGTCTGGCCAGATGTTCGCGGGGAAGCTGCTTCACGGGGTTGAAGCTGATCGCGCCTTCCGCCACGGCGTAGCCGAGCATCATCGAGAGGACCTTGCGGATCGCGACACGGTAAGACGAGCTGCGTTCCTTTTCGATCCTGTCGAGCAGCTTCCCGAGCAACGTGGGGGTCACGTCTCCTACGCGGATTGCGCCCATGTACGGGATGACGCCGTTCTCGACGCTACTGGTGTAGCCGCGCAAGCTCGCTTCGACGACGGCCTTGCTCGGTGGAAGCTGTGCCTTGTCAGCGAGCCACATGCGGCTGAGCTCGGCCATCGTGGTTTCCGCGGTTAGCGAGGTGAACGCGTTGTGCCAGACCGCGTCCGCCTTTGCCCGCAGCTTCTGGAGAGAGTCTTCGGGGGTGGGGCCGTAGGCCTCGAGGTCTATGGGCTTGCCGGAGGTGTCGCGAACTCGGGCGCGCGTGCGCCACTCTCCCCTGTGCTGGGCAGGGCGAGGATTGCCGAGTTCTCCTGGCTTACGGGGCGGCCTGGACATCGATCAGGTCAACCCCGAGCAACGACGCGAGCATCTGCGGCGTCCAGTATCGGTGGCGGCCCATCTTGATCGGCTTCGTCAGCTTGTCGGTCGCAATCCACGTTTCCACGGTGCGCGGGGAAACGTGGAAGTACTGCGCAACATCCTGCTTCGTCAGCAGCGATGGCAGCGCGATCGTGTGCTCTCGCAGGGCCGATGGTGCGACCGGCTGGGTTCTCTGAGTCGTCATACACACCATGTGTGCGGCGCCGCTCAGAATCTGTGCGGTCGGAGTCAGAAGAGTTTTGGACAGCTCTTCCGTGACCCGTCACGTCGCTTCGCGTGGCAATGAGTATGAACAGTCCATCGGTCCGCGAGGTGACGCTCGATGGACCGTTAGTTGGGGGTAAGTCGGGGCATTTCCACCCTGAAAGTCGCGGGTCGGAAGGTGCTGATTGCCGGAATCCCTGGATATCACTGGGATCGCGGCGGGAGCGTGGCTCCCCGGCTTGGACTCGAACCAAGAACCTATCGGTTAACAGCCGATTGCTCTGCCAATTGAGCTACCGAGGAAGAGTCATCCCGAATCAGGACAACCCTGAGATCGTAGCAAAGGATGAGGCTGCGACGCGAACCGGGACGGGGTCAGCCGGCGTCGAGGAGACGCTGCCGCTCGACATCCAGATCGCGCAGGCGCAGCCTCACGGCACGCCCCTCCTCGGAGTCGGCCGGCACCCGCTGCATGGCACCGAGCAGCTCGCTCTTCGTGCGATCGAGGGTGCGCAGGCTCAGTCGCCTGGCGAGGTCCTGGGCTGACAACTGGGCGTGCAAAGCATCGCGTGCGGGGAACGTTCCCGTGAGCAGCTCGGCGGCGAGGGAACGGTACGGCTCACGCACCGCCTGCACCGCGGCGGCGGCCCATCCGGGGTGCGAGTAGTCCGGCATCGCCGCGACGACGCCGCGCACCGCGTCGAGGCCCGGAACGGTGAATGTGGTGTCGAGGGCGCGCCGTACGAGCTCGCCGTCGATCAGGTGCCCGTACTGCAGGAATCCCATCAGCGCATCACGCTCGAGCGCGGCATCCGCTGTGGTCGGCAGTGTCTGGAGGGTGATCCTCAGCTCGCTGGGGGTCTCGGCCGAGTGCGGGATCTCCTCCTGCTCGCGCTGCGCACCGACCGACCGCGACGCGCGACGCACCGCACCGGACACCTCGCCGAGCTCGAGGCCGAGTCGTCGGGCGAGCACCTTCACGTACCCCGGCTGCAGCGAAGGGTCACGGATGCCGGCGACGATCGGCGCCCCGGCGCGCAGGGCACCCGCCCGCCCCTCGACGGTGCCGAGGTCGAACCCGCGAATGCGCTGATCGATCGCGAACTCGAACATCGGCACCTTCGACTCGATGATCGCGCGCACGGCGCCGTCTCCACGGGCGAGGCGCAGGTCGCACGGGTCGAGTCCGGGCGGAGCGACGGCGACGTAGGTCTGCGCGGCGAACCGCTTCTCGTCGGCGAACGCGCGCATGGCGGCGCCGACCCCTGCGTCGTCCGGGTCGAAGGTGAAGACGACCTCGCCGTGTGCCGAATCGTCACCCATCACGCGGCGGAGCGCGGTGATGTGCTCCGAGCCGAACGCCGTGCCGCACGTCGCGACGGCCGTGGTGATGCCGGCGAGGTGGCAGGCCATGACGTCGGTGTAGCCCTCCACCACGACGACCTGGCGCGACCGCGAGATGTCCTTCTTCGCGAGGTCGAGGCCGTACAGCACCTGCGACTTGCGGTAGATCGGGGTCTCGGGGGTGTTGAGGTACTTCGGTCCCTGGTCGTCGTCGTAGAGCTTGCGGGCCCCGAATCCGACGACCTGGCCGGTGACATCGCGTATGGGCCACACCACGCGCCCGCGGAACCGGTCGTACACGCCGCGCTGCCCCTGCGACAGCAGACCCGCGGTCAGAAGCTCCTCGTCGCTGAATCCCTGGGCGCGCAACGCCTGCTGCAGGTTGCCCCACCCCTTCGGCGCGTACCCGACGCCGAAGTGCGCGGCGGCTCCCGCATCGAATCCGCGGCCACCGAGGAAGGCGCGCGCGGTCTCCGCCTCGGCGCTCTGCAGCTGCTCGCGGAAGTACGCCGCGGCCGCGGCGCCCGCCGCGTAGAGCCGCGTGCGGCCGGAGGTCTCCACCGCGGGGCCGCCGTCCTCGTAGTGCAGTGCGTAGCCGAGCCGACCCGCGAGGCGCTCGACCGACTCGGTGAACGAGAGGTGGTCCATCTCCCTCAGGAACGTGTAGACGTCGCCCGAGGCGCCGCATCCGAAGCAGTGGTAGAAGCCGTGCTGCGGCCGCACGTGGAAGCTCGGGCTCCGTTCGTCGTGGAACGGGCAGAGCCCCTTGAGCGAGCCGACGCCCGCGGGCTTCAGCGCGACCCGCTCCCCCACGATGTCCGCGATGTTGGTGCGCGACTTGACCTCGTCGACGTCGGTCTGCACGATGCGACCGGGCATCAGGCGAGTCCTGCCGGCGCGGGCCGCACCGGCGGCACCCACACGCCGAGGGACGTGGGATCGAGCGGTGCGACAAAACGCTCATGCCAGGCGATGGCGAGCTGGTCGGTGAGGCCGGCGACCTGATCGACGACGACCCGGCGGCGAGCCGCGTCATCCGTCGCGGAGGCGAAGTCGCCGCGGTACACCGGCTCGAGCTGATCGGGACGCTCCCACAGGGCCGTCGCGAGGCGCTTCAGCACCCGCCGCTGCTCCTTGTAGAGCTCCTTGCGGCCGTCTATCGAGACGACGGTCGCGCCGATGATGCCCTTGAGCACCGCGATCTCCGCCTCCACGACCGAGGGCACCATGACGCGAGCCCGATAACGCGTGAGGGATGCCACGGGGTATGCGTCGCGCGTCGCGGCGGTCGCCGCACGGGCGAAGCGTCCGATGAGGTCCGAGGTCAGGTTCTTGAGGCGCGCCAGGTCGCGGCGCGAGCCGTCGAAGGTCGGCACCCATTCGGGGAGCTGCGTGAGCCGGTAAAGCGCGTCGGAGAGCGCATCGCGGGTGAGGTCGAAGCCGACCCAGGCCTGGATCGCGTCGATCAGGCTCTCGTGCTCGTTCGGGGCGACGAGCCGGCGGGGATCGAGGTAGCCGTTGACGATGGCGTCCTCGAAGTCGTGCACCGAGTAGGCGATGTCGTCCGACAGGTCCATGACTTCGGCCTCGATGCACCGCACGCGGCCGGGCGCGCCCTCGCGGAACCAGCGGAAGACCGCCTCATCGTCGGGGTAGACGCCGAACTTGAGGCGACCGCCCGGGTCGGGCAGGGGATGTTCGTCGGTCCAGGGGTACTTGCAGGTCGCGTCGAGGCTCGCGCGGGTGAGGTTGAGGCCCGCGGAATGCCCCTCCTCGTCGAACACCTTCGGCTCGAGCCGGGTGACGATGCGCATCGTCTGCGCATTGCCCTCGAACCCGCCGATGTCCTCGGCCCAGTCGTTGAGGGCCCGTTCGCCGTTGTGTCCGAAGGGCGGATGCCCGAGGTCGTGGTTCAGGCAGGCGGTGTCGACCACGTCGGGCGCGAGGCGCAGGGCGAGGGCGAGCTCTCTACCGACCTGGGCGACCTCGAGCGAGTGGGTCAGCCGGTTACGGGCGAAATCTGCAGGGCTGGCAGGCGAGAGCACCTGGGTCTTCGCGCCGAGGCGGCGCAACGC
Organism: Microbacterium sp. 4NA327F11; assembly: GCF_005503465.1. Taxonomy (NCBI): domain Bacteria; kingdom Bacillati; phylum Actinomycetota; class Actinomycetes; order Micrococcales; family Microbacteriaceae; genus Microbacterium; species Microbacterium sp. 4NA327F11. Next base: position 14,152 of record NZ_SCOB01000018.1, read on the forward strand.
CGCGGAGTGCAGCACCCGCGCCCGGTCGCGCGCGAAATCGTCGCGCTGCGAGCGGTGCTGCTCGGGGACGAAGCGCTCAGCGTCCCGATCGTCGTAGCCGCTCGGGCGCCCGAGGGCGACACCGAGCGCGGATGCCTCAGCCGCCACTGTGCTCCAGTTCGGCGTCGGCGAGGGCGCACGACTCGTCGGCGGGGATCTCCCGGCTGTCGAGCCATCCGTCGGGCAGGGCGGGACGCTTCGGGGTGCCCGCGCGACCGCGCTGTCCCTCGGCGGCGGCTCCCGGATAGGGCGCATCGAGATCGAGGGTCGCGAGCAGTGCATCGATCTCGTCGAGCGACGACACCGTCGCCAGCTGCGCGCGCAGCTCCCCGCCCACCGGATAGCCCTTGAAGTACCAGGCCACGTGCTTGCGGATGTCGCGGCATCCGCGGTCCTCGTCCTCGAAGAACTCGACCAGTAGTTCCGCGTGCCGGCGGAACGCGCGAGCCACGAAGCCGAGGGTCGCATCCACGGGCTCGCCGTAGGCCGCGTCCTCGCCGCCGAGCGTGCGGGCGAGGTCGCCGAACAGCCACGGGCGGCCGAGACAGCCGCGGCCGACGACGACGCCGTCGCATCCGGTTTCCGCCATCATGCGCACGGCGTCGTCGGCGCTCCAGATGTCGCCGTTGCCGAGCACCGGCACCGAACGGATCTCGTCCTTCAGACGCGCGATCGCGCTCCAGTCGGCGGACCCCGAGTAGAACTCCGCGGCCGTGCGCGCGTGCAACGCGATCGCCGACACCCCGGCGCGCTCGGCCGTGCGGGCGGCGTCGAGATAGGTGAGGTGGTCGTCGTCGATGCCCTTGCGCATCTTCACAGTGACCGGCACGTCACCGGCGTTGCGGACGGCCTGGGTGACGATGTCGGCGAAGAGGTCCTTCTTCCAGGGGAGCGCCGCTCCCCCGCCCTTGCGGGTGACCTTGGGGACGGGGCATCCGAAGTTCATGTCGATGTGGTCGGCTCGGTCCTCGTCGACGAGGAGCTTCACGGCCGCGCCGACGGTCGCGGGATCGACTCCGTACAGCTGGATCGACCGCGGGGTCTCGGACTCGTGGTGCGTGATGAGCCGCATCGTCGTGGGGTTCCGCTCGACGAGCGCGCGCGTCGTGATCATCTCGCTGACGTAGAGACCTGCGCCGTACTCGCGACACAGCCGCCGGAACGCGGTGTTCGTGATGCCCGCCATCGGCGCCAGCACGACCGGGGCGTCGAGGGTGAGCGCACCGATCTGCAACGGCCGGGTGGCGGGGGCGATCGTGGTCACCCCGACATTCTCCCAGACGGCGACCCTCCCGCGGCCCGCCGCGCCTACGCTGGGCACATGGCCGCCACCGACAGCGCAGACCTGCGCAGCATCCCGTTCCTCGACGCCGAGGGGGCCGAGCGCACGCTCGCCGACTACGGCGACAAAGTCCTCCTCGTCGTGAACGTCGCGTCGAAGTGCGGACTCACCCCGCAGTACGAGGCGCTCGAGCAGCTGCAGCGCGAGTACGGCGAGAGGGGCTTCAGCGTCGTCGGATTCCCGTGCAACCAGTTCATGGGTCAGGAGCCGGGCTCGATCGAGGAGATCCTGGAGTACTGCTCCGCGACCTGGGGTGTGAGCTTTCCGATCAACGCGAAGATCAAGGTCAACGGACCCGGTGTCGCGCCGCTCTACAAGGCGCTGAAGAAGGCCAGGAACCCCGAGGGTGAGCGGGGACTCGTGCACTGGAACTTCGAGAAGTTCGTGCTCACGCCCACGGGAGACGTGCACCGTTTCCGTCCGTCGACGAAGCCCGACGACCCGGCGGTCGTGTCGGTCATCGAGGCGGCACTCCCCGCCTGATCTCGGCGACGGTCAGAGAGCGGATGCCGCGCTCCGCCGTTCCGCCCACACCTGGCGCGCGATCTGGGCGAACGCCTCCGGCGGCTGCGCGCCGCTGACGCCGTACTTGCCGTCGATGACGAAGAACGGCACTCCGTTGATGCCGTAGGCCTGGGCCTGCGCCTGGTCGGCGCGCACGTCTGGCAGGTGACGCTCGTTCTCGAGCGCGTCGCGCACGGCGTCGCCGTCGAGCCCGATCTCCGTCGCGAGGTCGACGAGGTCGTCGATGCGTCCGACGTGGCGCCCCTCGGTGAAGTAGGCCGACATGAGGCGCTCCGCCATGTCGTGCTGGCGCCCGGCCTGCTTCGCGAAGTGCAGCAGTTCGTGCGCCTTCACCGTGTTCGTGTGACGCAGCAGGTCGAAGCGGTACTCCAGTCCCGCGTTCGCGGCCACGCCCGTCACGTTCGACAGCATCTGCGAGACCTGGTCCCGCGGCATCCCCTTGTGTCCGGCGAGGAAGTCGATCTCGTCACCCTCGAAGTCCACGGGCGTGTCGGGAGACAGCTCGAAGGAGTGGAAGGTGACGGTCGTCACGGGTGCGTCGTCATCGGATGCCGCGTCCGCCAGTCCCTTCTCGAGGTTGCGCTTGCCGATGTAGCACCAGGGGCAGGCGATGTCGCTCCACACGTCGATCGAGATGGCGTCTGTCATGACGGGTGCAACGCCTGCGGGTTCGCCGACTATTCCCCCGCTGTGAGCAGGATTCACAGCGTCGTGTCGGGCGCGCCGGGAGCGGATATGTCAGCATGATGCGGGCCCGATGGGGATCGGGGTGGGAGAGAGGAACGGCATGGGTGCTCGCGCGCGCCGCCGCATAGGTCGCATCCTGTTCGCATCGACGGTCGTGATCGTCGCCGCAGCAGTTGTCGGCGCGGTCGTGGTAGCGGTGCAGACGCGCGCGCAGTGGTGGCCGACCGCGTTCTCGACTCCGGGCGGGATCGCTCCGTCCGCCTCGGCCACGCCGCTCGGGCCCGCTCTTCCCGCGCCGGCGCCGGTCGTGAATTCGGATCCTGCGCCGGGATCGCTCGTCACCACATGCGAGGGCGAGACGGTGCTGTCGGTCTGGGCCCACTACGACGATGACCTGATCTTCGCGAACCCGACGCTGCAGGGGGCGATCTCGAGCGGATTCTGCGCCCGGACGGCCTATGTGACCGCGGGTGACGGCGGCCTCGGTGCCTCCTACGTCAAGGCTCGTGAGTTCGGCATCCTCAAGGCGTACAACGTCATGCGCGGGAGCTCGGCCGAGTGGACGCAGTCCACCGTGACCCTCGCATCCGGAGTGCAGCTCACCCAGTACGTTCCTGTCGACGCGACGAACGTCTCGGTGCTCTTCTTCCACCTGCCCGACGGGGGGCTGAAGGGCAAGGGCTTCCGGACGACCGGGTCCGTCACGATCCGGATGCTCCTCGACGGCCGCGTCGACAAGCTCACTCCGGTGGGCGGCGGTGATGCGGTGTCGGCGGTGAGTCTGCGGGACTCCCTGGCCGACCTCATCACGATGTTCCATCCCGCCATGGTGGGAACGCTGATCCCGAGCATTGCCGCGCAGGGTTGGCAGGGCGATCATCCCGACCACAGCACGGTGGGCACGTTCACCCGCGAAGCGGCGCAGAAGGCCGGGTACGACCTCGCCGAGATGCGCTACTTCGAGGGATACCCCGTGCATCTCCAGCCGGCCAACATCACCGGCGCAGCCCTGACGACGAAGCTCCTGGCGTACCGGGCGTACGCGGCGAACGACAAGGTCATCGGCTGCGCCACCGACCAGGCGTGCCTCCAACGCCGCGGCTTCGGCGCCTGGGTACAGCGTCAGTACTCGTTCACCGACGAGCAGCTCTTCCCGGGAGGCAAGACCATCCCGCTCTCGGCGAGTGCGAACGCCGTCGCCGTCGAGTACTGACCGTCACGCGGTCGGCGTGTCGATCGCGCCGCCGAACCGACGGTCGCGCGACAGGTAGAGCCCGATCGCCTGCCAGAGGTCTGTGCGCGAGAAGTCGGGCCAGAGGGTGTCGAGGAAGGCGAACTCCGCGTACGCCGACTCCCACAGCAGGAAGTTCGAGGTGCGCTGCTCTCCGCTCGAACGTACGAACAGGTCGACGTCGGGCATGTCGGGCTGGTAGAGCCGCCGGCGTATGAGCTTCTCGCTGACGGCGCTCGGACGCACCCGGCCCGCGGCGACGTCGTCGGCGATGGAACGCATCGCGTCGACCAGCTCTACGCGCCCCCCGTAGTTCACGCACATCGTCAGCGTCAGCACGTCGTTGTCACGGGTGAGCTGCTCCGCGAATTGCAGCTCGGAGATCACCGAGCCCCACAGGCGCGGCTTCCGCCCGGCCCACCGCACCCGCACGCCCCACTCGTTGAGCTGATCCCGTCGACGGTGCAGCACGTCGCGATTGAACCCCATCAGGAACCGCACCTCGTCAGGTGAGCGCGACCAGTTCTCGGTCGAGAACGCATAGACCGAGAGATGTTTCACGCCCGCCTGGATGGCGCCCGCGACGACGTCGAGCAGCGCCGCCTCACCTGCCTTGTGTCCCTCGACCCGCGTGAGGCCGCGTCGGTTCGCCCAGCGACCGTTGCCGTCCATCACGATCGCCACATGGTTCGGCACGGACCCGGCGGGGAACGCCGGCGGGTAGACGCCTGTCCAGTCGATCGGACGGTACGCGACCGCATCCTTGTGGGTGAAGGGCTTCGGAGTCATCGCCCCGACTCTACGTGGGCGAGCGAGCGGATGCCGCGCTCGAGCTGCCACTGGGTGAACGCCGCGACGAGACCGGATGCCGCGGCCCGGTCGGCGTCGGACACCGCGTCGATGATGTCCCACTCGCCGCGCAGCAGGGCACGCAGCTGGGCGAGCACGTCGGCGGAGACCCGCACGGACCCTGCCGGTGCGCAGGACGAGCAGAGCATCCCGCCGCCGTGCGCGAGGAACGACGAGTGCGGGCCGGGACGTCCGCAGCGGGCGCAGTCGTCGAGCCCCGGCGACCAGCCGGACATCGCGAGCGCCCTCAGCAGATACGAATCGAGCACGCTGCGGGGGTGGTGGTCGCCGCGGCTCAGGGCGCGAAGACCGCCGAGCAGGAGGATGTGCTGCTGAGGAGTGGCCTCGGCCTCCCCCAGCCGGTCGGCGGTCTCGACCATCGCGCTCGCGGCGACGTAGCGGTCATAGTCGCCGACGATGTCGGCACCGTAGGTGGCAAGGCTCTCCGCCTGCTGCACGATGTCGAGCGAGCGCCCCTTGTAGATCTGCACGTCGGCGACCATGAAGGGCTCGAGCCGTGCGCCGATGCGCGACGAGGTGCGTCGCACCCCCTTCGCGACCGCGCGGATGCGTCCGTGCTGACGACCGAGGAGGGTGACGATGCGGTCCGCCTCCCCCAGCTTCTGGGTGCGCAGGACCACGACCTCGTCGCGGTAAGTGGGCACGCATCGATTATCGTCGCGCCTTGCGACAATAGACGCGTGACCGAGCCGACGTTCACCATCCCGCTCTGGGCCGATCTGCTCGCCGTGGGTCTCGGCGGTGTTCAGGGGGCCTTGTTCGCCTCCGGTTTCCGGGGGCAACGACGTCTGGACCTGCTCGGTGTGGCCCTGATCGGAATCCTCATGGGCATGGGCGGCGGTCTCATCCGCGATCTGCTGCTGAACGTCACGCCCGCTCCGCTGCAGACCAACTGGTATCTGCTGATCGGCGTCGGCGCGGCGCTGCTCGGGATGTTGCTCGCCGGGCCGTTGCAAAAGCTCAACTCGGTGATCGTCACTCTCGACGCCCTGGTGATCGGGCTCTTCGGTGCCTTCGGAACGACGAAGGCGCTCGGTCTCGGGCTGCCCGTCGTGCCGGCGATCTTCGTGGGCGTCTGCTCGGCGGTCGGCGGCGGTGTGCTGCGCGACGTGATGATGGGGCTCCCGGTGGCGATCATGCACGTGGGGTCGCTCTATGCGGTCGCGGCCGGGGTGGGCTGCACGACGGTCGTCGCGCTCAACGCGTTCGGTGTGCCGATCGTCGGATCTGCAGTCGCCGGATTCCTCGTGACGGCGGTGATCCGCATCCTCGCCGTGATCTTCGATCTGTCGCTGCCCGAGCAGCACATGCTCTACAGGCGAAAGGTCGCCGTCGAGACATCCGCTATTCCGATCGTGCGACCGGAGAGCGACTGACCCGACGGCGACCCCGGGTCACACCGCGGTGAGGGCGCCCTCGCGCTCGCGGGCGCGGATGGCGCGGTTCACCGCCGAGACGATGGCCTTCAGTGAGGCGGTCGAGATGTCGCCGTCGACGCCGACGCCCCACAGGCGCTCCCCGTCGATCTGCAGCTCGACGTAGGCCGCCGCCTGGGCGTCCCCGCCGGCGCTCATCGCGTGCTCGACGTAGTCGTAGAGCGTGACGTCGAAGCCACGCTCGTGCAGCACGGCGAGGAAGGCCGCCACCGGTCCGTTGCCGATGCCGTCCGCCGCGGTGCGCTCCTCGCCGTCGCGCAGCGTGACGTCGAGCCGCAGCTGACCGCCCACATCGCTCTGTGTGCGCGTCGACAACAGCTCGAAGCGGCCCCAGCGCTCGTCGGCGGCATCCGCCGGCAGGTACTCGTCGCGGAAGATCTCCCAGATCTGGGAGCTCGTGAGCTCGCCACCCTCGGCATCGGTCTTCGCCTGTACGACGCCCGAGAACTCGATCTGGAGCTTCCGGGGCAGGTCGAGCGCGTGGTCGCTCTTGAGCAGGTAGGCGACGCCGCCCTTGCCCGACTGCGAGTTCACGCGGATCACCGCCTCGTACGAGCGGCCCAGGTCCTTCGGGTCGACGGGCAGATACGGCACGGCCCATTCCAGGTCGTCGACCGACACGCCCTCGCGTTCGGCGCGGGCGGCCATCGCCTCGAAGCCCTTCTTGATGGCGTCCTGGTGGGAGCCGCTGAACGCGGTGAAGACGAGGTCGCCGGCCCAGGGGCTGCGCTCGGGCACCGGCAGCTGGTTGCAGTACTCGACCGTGCGCTTGACCTGGTCGATGTCGCTGACGTCGATCTGCGGGTCGATGCCCTGGGTGAACAGGTTGATCGCGAGGGCGACCAGGTCGACGTTGCCGGTGCGCTCGCCGTTGCCGAACAGGCAGCCCTCGATGCGGTCGGCACCGGCCATGTAGCCGAGCTCGGCGGCGGCGATCGCCGTGCCGCGGTCGTTGTGAGGGTGCAGGGACAGGATGACGTTCTCGCGGTACGCCAGGTGGCGGTTCATCCACTCGATGGAGTCGGCGTACACGTTGGGCGTCGCCATCTCCACGGTCGCGGGCAGGTTGATGATGACCTTGCGCTCGGGCGTCGGCTCGAAGACCTCGAGCACGGCGTTGCAGATCTCGGCCGCGAACTCCAGCTCGGTGCCGGTGTAGCTCTCGGGCGAGTACTCGTAGTAGACGGCCGTCTCGGGGATGCGCTTCTCGAACTCGCGGCACAGGCGCGCGCCCTCGAGGGCGATGTCGATGACGCCCTGCGTGTCGGTGCGGAACACGACGTCGCGCTGCAGGATGCTCGTCGAGTTGTACAGGTGCACGATCGCCTGCTTCGCCCCGGCGATCGCCTCGTAGGTGCGCTCGATGAGGTGCTCGCGCGCCTGGGTCAGCACCTGGATGGTGACGTCGTCGGGGATCAGGTTCTCGTCGATGAGCTGACGCACGAAGTCGAAGTCGGTCTGGCTGGCGCTCGGGAACCCGACCTCGATCTCCTTGTAGCCCATGCGCACCAGCAGGTCGAACATGACGCGCTTGCGCTCGGGGCTCATCGGGTCGATGAGGGCCTGGTTGCCGTCGCGCAGGTCGACGGCGCACCAGCGCGGCGCCTGGGTGATGCGGGCGTCGGGCCAGGTGCGGTCCGGCACGTCGACGCGGATCTGCTCGTGATACGGGCGGTACTTGTGGATCGGCAGCGCCGATGCCTTCTGGGTGTTCTCCATGATCGTCTTTCCTCGTGTGGGATGTGGCGGGCCGACGACAAGCTCCGCGACGAGGTGGCCCTAGGTCTAGGCCCCGCCGCGGCAGCTAAGGAGGAGGAGATCACCCGCACGCATGCGACCAGGCTACACCCGGGTGAGCCCCGGTCGATGACGGATGCCGCGACCCCGCGTCAGAACCCGAGCCGGCCGAGCTGCTTGGGGTCGCGCTGCCACTCCTGGGCGACGCGCACGTGCAGCGACAGATAGACCCGCGAGCCGAGGAGGCCCTCGAGCTGCGTGCGGGCGCGGGCGCCGACATCCTTCAGGTGCGCGCCCTTGCGGCCGATGATGATCGCCTTCTGACTGTCGCGCTCGACGACGATGTCGGCGAACACGTCGATCAGATCAGAGTCCTCGCGCGGGCCCATCTCCTGCACGACCACCGCGATCGAGTGCGGAAGCTCTTCGCGCACGTCGCGCAGTGCCGCCTCGCGGATGATCTCCGCCACCCGGTCGCTCTCGGATTCATCGGTGACGACGCCGTGTTCGTACAGCGCCGGACCTTCGGGCATGAGACCGAGGAGCTCGTCCGCCAGCACATCGAGCTGGGCGCCGGTGAGCGCCGAGACGGGGATGACCGCGGCCCAGTCCTCGCGCAGCGCATCGACTTCAGCGAGACGCTCCAGCACCTCGTCGCGCGAGGCCGCGTCGGTCTTGGTGATGAGCGCGACCTTGCGCGATCGCGGATAGCCGTCCAGCGATGCGGCGATGCGGCGGTCACCGGGACCGACGCGCTCCCCGGCCGGCGCGCAGAAGGCGATGACATCGACGTCGCCGAGCACGTCCTCGACGAGGTCGTTGAGACGTTGCCCGAGCAGAGTGCGCGGGCGGTGCACGCCCGGGGTGTCGACGACGACGAGCTGGCCGTCGGGACGGTCGACGATGCCGCGGATCGCTCGCCGCGTGGTCTGCGGCTTGTCGCTCGTGATCGCGATCTTCTCGCCCACGAGCGCGTTCGTCAGCGTGGACTTGCCGACGTTGGGCCGCCCGACGAAGGTGACGAAACCGCTGCGGTACGGGCTGTCTTCGGTCATGCGCGGGCCGCCTTCGCTGTGCGCTTCTTCTTCGATCCGGCGGGGTGCTCGTCGGTCGCGTGTTCCTCGGGGGCGGATGCCGCGGCGTCGGCTGCACGCGTCACGAACACCGTCGCGAGTCCGCGGCCGCGGCCGCGAGAGGTGCCGCCGGTGAGCAGGAGCCCCAGCGCCTCGGCCGTCGCGCCCGGCTGCGGAACTTGACCGAGCGCTTTGCCGAGCAGTCCTCCGATGGAGTCGACATCCTCATCGTCGAGGTCGAGCCCGAACAGCTCGCCGACCTCGTCGAGGCCGAGGCGCGCGCTCACCCGGAACGTTCCGGGGCGCACCTCGACCACCTCGTCGGCGCGGGGGTCGTACTCGTCGGCGATCTCCCCCACGAGCTCCTCGATGATGTCCTCGAGGGTCACGAGGCCGGCGATGCCGCCGTACTCGTCGACGACCATGCACACGTGCACCGCGTCGCGCTTCATCTGCTGCAGCAGTGTCTCGGCGCGCATCGACTCGGGCACGAACACGGGCGGACGGGCGATGCCCGCCACCGGCACCGCACTCGCGACCGTACCGTCGCGGAAGGCGATCTGCACCAGGTCCTTGAGGTACAGCACGCCTCGTACGTCATCGCCGTCCTCGCCGATCACCGGGATGCGGGACACCCCGCGATCGAGGAACAACGCGATCGCGGCGCGGGTGGAGGCATCCGCCCCGATCGTGACCATGTCGGTGCGCGGCACCATCACCTCGCGCACGTAGGTCTCGGTGAACTCGAACACGGAGTGGATCAGCTCGCGGTCGTCCTCCTCGATGAGGTCCTGCAGCGCGGCCTCGTCGACCATGCTCAGCAGCTGTTCCTCGGAGGTGAAGCTCGATGCCCGCGCCCCACCCGGGGTGACCCGGTTGCTGAGGATCACGAGCAGGTGCGCGATCGGGCCGAGCAGAAGACGGATGCCGCGCACGAGCCCGGCGCTGCCACGCAGGAGCCCCGCCGCGTTGCGACGCCCGACCGACCGGGGCGAGGTGCCCACGAGCACGAACGACGCGATCGTCATCAGCACGACCGCCGCGAGCAGCGCCCACCAGATGTCGTCGAACCAGAGCATGAAGGCCGCGGCGGTGAGCACCGCGGCGCCGGTTTCAGCGAGGACGCGGATGAAGACCACCGAGTTCGCGTGCGCGGCGGGGTCGGCCGCGATGCGATGGAGCGCCCGCGACGACCGCGCGCCGTCGGCGAGCTCGTCCAGATCCTGTGTCGAGGTCACCGAGAGTGCGGCGTCGATCGCCGCCATGAGGCCGCCGAAGGCGACCAGCAGCACCGCGGCGACCAGCAGGAGCGCGACGGTCATGACGCCGGTCGTCGACGCTCGGAGTGCGCGAAGGCGATGATGAGGTCGCGCTGCAGGCCGAACATCTCCTTCGACTCGTCGGGCTCGGCGTGGTCGTACCCGAGGAGGTGCAGCAGGCCGTGGGTGGTGAGCATCACGAGCTCGTCCTGCGTGGAATGCACGGGCGACGCCTCACGCGCCTGGGTCTCGGCGACCTGCGGGCACAGCACGATGTCGCCGAGCAGGCCCGGCGGGGTGGGCTGCTCCTCGGTGCCGGGGCGCAGCTCGTCCATCGGAAAGCTGAGTACGTCGGTCGGGCCGGGCTCGTCCATCCACTGCACGTGCAGCGACTCCATCGCGCCCTCGTCGACCAGCAGGATCGCCACGTCGGCGTCGGGGCTGATGTGCAGCTCCGCGAAGTTGTGCTCCATGAGACGCAGCAGCACGGTCTCGTCGACAGCCACCCCCGACTCGTTGGTGATCTCGATGGTCATGTGCGTCCCCGCTTCGGAAGGTGGTCCCGCGGGGAGCCCCCGCGGGCGGCGGTGCGTCGCTCGACGCGCCCCGCGAACTCGGATGCCTCGTCCCGCTCGCGGCGGGAGGCGAGTCGACGTTCGTCGTACTCGGTGTAGGCGTCGACGATGCGTCCGACGAGCGTGTGGCGCACGACGTCGTCGCTGGTCAGGTAGGAGAAGTGGATGTCGTCGATGTTCGACAGCACGCGGGTGACGAGCCGCAGGCCCGACGCGCCTTGCGGCAGGTCGATCTGCGTGATGTCGCCCGTGACGACCATGCGCGTGCCGAACCCGAGACGCGTGAGGAACATCTTCATCTGCTCGGGAGTCGTGTTCTGTGCCTCGTCGAGCACCACGAACGAGTCGTTCAGCGTGCGCCCGCGCATGTAGGCGAGCGGCGCGACCTCGATCGTGCCCGACGCCATGAGCTTCGGCACGATCTCGGGGTCCATCATCTCGTTGAGCGCGTCGTAGAGCGGCCGAAGATACGGGTCGATCTTGTCGGTGAGGGTTCCGGGGAGGAAACCGAGCCGCTCCCCCGCCTCGACGGCGGGCCGCGTCAGGATGATGCGGGAGACCTCCTTGCGCTGCAGGGCCTGCACCGCCTTCGCCATCGCGAGGTACGTCTTGCCCGTGCCGGCCGGACCGATGCCGAAGACGATCGTGTTCTCCTCGATCGCGTCGACGTACGCCTTCTGCCCTGCGGTCTTCGGGCGGATCACCTTGCCGCGTGAGGACAGGATCGCCTCCCCCATGACCTCGGACGGACGGGGTGACCCGTCGGTGCGCAGCATGCGGGCAGACGACGCGACACCCGCGGCATCCAGGTCGACGCCGTTGCGGGTCATCTGCAGCAGCTCCTCGACGAGCTCGGCGGCGCGGGCCACGGGATCCTCGTCACCGGTGAGGGTGATCTCGTTGCCGCGCACGAGCACCTGCACGTCGGGGTGCGCGCGCTCCACGACGCGCAGCAGGCGGTCCTGCGGGCCGAGCAGACGCACCATGGCGACGCCGTCCGCGAGGAGGCGGCGGGTGACGGGTTCGGAGTCAGGCACCGAGCCCCTGCTCCGAAAGGCCGCCCGCGAGCACATGGGCGTGCACGTGGAACACCGTCTGGCCGGCACCGGCGCCCGAGTTGAACACGAGCCGGAAGTCGCCGTCGGCGTGCTGGGCCGCGAGCTCGGAGGCGAGGGCGACGATCTCCGCCAGCAGGGCCGGGTCGGTGGCCGCGAGCTCGGTGACATCGCGGTATTCGGCGGACTTCGGGATCACCAGGAGGTGCACCGGAGCCTGCGGCGCGATGTCGCGGATCGCGAAGAGGGTGTCGGTCTCGGCCACGATCTCGGCGGGGATCTCACGCGCGAGGATGCGGCTGAACACGGAGGCTTCGCTCATAGGAACGAGTCTACCGGCGCCCGTCTCACCAGCGCCCGAGCAGCACCGACACGGCGGCGAGCGCCGCGGGGCCGGCGGTCGAGGTGCGCAGCACCGTGTCGCCGAGTCGGACGAGCTCCGCTCCCGCGTCCGCGAGCGCGGTCAGCTCGTCGGGGGCGATTCCCCCCTCGGGGCCGACGATGAAGGTCACATCGGCGAGGTCGCTGCTCACGGCGTCGGCGAGGCGCACGCTCGCGGTCGGCTCGAGCACGAGAAGACGGGATGCCGCACCCCGGCCGGCGAGCTCACGGGTGGTCACGAGCGGGCTCACCTCGGGGAGCCACGCACGATGGGCCTGCTTGCCCGCCTCCCGGGCGATCGCCTCCCAGCGGTCCCGTCCCTTGACGGCCTTGCCCGCGTCCCAGCGGGAGACGCTGCGGGCTGCCTGCCACGGCACGATCTCGTCGACCCCGAGCTCAGTGGCGGCCTGCACGGCCAGCTCGTCGCGATCGCCCTTGGCGAGGCCCTGCACGAGGCGCAGACGGGTGGCGGGCGGGGCATCCACCCGTCGGTCGTCGATGCGCACGACGACGAGCTTCGGTGAGACCGACTCGCAGGTGCCGGTGAGCCACACGCCGCGGCCGTCGCCGACCGTGACCTTCTCCCCCGGGCGCACACGCCGCACCGCGGCGGCGTGATGTGCCTCGGCCCCGGTGAGTGAGACGGTGTCACCGGCCCTCGCGGCGGCGGCGCCATCGTCCACGAAGTGGAGCGCCACGGATCAGCCGTTCCGGAACCGGTCACGCAGCCGCGCGAAGAGGCCCTGGTGGAACTGCGCAAGCTGCGGCTCCGGCGCCTTCGACTTGCGGGCGAACTCCTCGATGAGGGCGCGTTCCTTCGCGTCGAGGCGAGAGGGCGTGAGCACATGCACGCCGATGCGCAGGTCGCCGCGGCCGCTGCCGCGCAGCGGTGAGACGCCGCGGCCCTTGATCGTGAGCACGTCGCCCGATTGCACCCCTGCGCGCAGCTCGAGCTCGACGGGCCCGTCGAGGGCGTCGATCAGGGTTGTCGTTCCCAGCACCGCGTCGGGCATCGAGATCTCGAGCGTCGCGAGCAGGTCGTCGCCGTCACGGCTGAAGATGTCGTGCGGGGCGACCGTCACCTCGAGGTAGAGGTCGCCGTTCGGGCCCCCCGCGGGTCCCACTTCACCGGAGCCCGGCAGCTGCAGGCGCAGGCCCGTCTCGACGCCGGCCGGGATGTCGACGGAGACCGTGCGACGCGAGCGCACGCGTCCCTGGCCCTGGCAGGTGGCGCACGGGTACGGGATGGTCGTGCCGTAGCCCTGGCAGCTCGCGCAGGGCTGCTGCGTGACGACATTGCCGATGAGGCTGCGCACCGTGCGCTGGATGTGTCCGGTGCCGTGGCAGATGTCGCAGGTGACGGGAGCCGTCCCCGGCTGGCAGCACGAGCCCTGGCAGGTTTCGCAGAGCACAGCGGTGTCGACCTCGAGGTCGCGATGCGCGCCGAACACGACGTCGGCGAGATCGAGCGTCACGCGCACGAGCGCGTCCTGGCCGCGCTCCCGGCGAGAACGAGCGCGCGCCCGGCTCCCACCGCCCCCGCCGAAGAAGGTGTCGAAGATGTCGCTGAAGCCGCCGAACCCGGCGCCGCCGAACGGCGATCCCGTCTCGCCGCCCATGTCGTAGGCGCGTCGCTGATCGGCGTCACTGAGCACGTCGTACGCGTGGGTGACGAGCTTGAACTGCTCCGCCGCCTCGGGGCTCGGGTTGACGTCGGGGTGCAGCTGGCGGGCTAGCCGTCGATACGCCTTCTTGATGTCCTCGGGGCTCGCGTCGCGCTCGACGCCCAGCACCTCGTAGTGGTCGGCCACAGTCACCTCTCCGCCCGCGAAGCGGGCAGGGTCGTATTCGTCATCGCGCGCGCTCGTCGTCGGCCATGAGGCGGCTCAGATAGTGAGCCACGGCGCGCACGGCGCTGAGATTGGTCGCGTAGTCCATGCGCGTGGGCCCGAGCAGACCCAGGCGTGCCTCGCCGATCGTGCCGGCATAGCCGCTGGTCACGACGGATGCCTCGCTCAGCCCGAACGCCTCGTTCTCGCGGCCGATGGAGACCGCCAGGCCCTCGGCGTCGACCGCCATCTCGGTCATGAGCTTGAGCAGGGTCACCTGCTCCTCGATCGCCTCCAGCAGCGGGTAGATGCTGCCCTGGAAGTCCGACTCGCGTCGGGCCAGGTTCGCGGCACCCGCCATCACGAGGCGATCCTGACGGAACTCTTCGAGCTCTTCGGCGACGGCAGCGAGCAGCGCGCGCGAGGCAGCATCCTCTCGCGGTGAACGGGTGGACGTCTCGGCGAGGGTGTGGGCGATCTTGCCGAGGCCCTCCTGCACCGAGCCGCCCGTGACCAGCACCGAGACCTGGGCGCGGAGGGTCGCGACATCCGCGTCGTCGAGGTCGGTCCCGAGGCTCGCGATCCGCTGGGACACACGACCGGTGTCGGTGACGAGGATGACGACGACGCGCGGGCCGCCGAGGTGCACGAGCTCGATGTGCGTCACGTTCGCGCGCTCGAACGACGGGTACTGCACGAGAGCGACCTGGCCGGTGACCTGCGTGAGCACGCGCACAGTGCGCGCGAGCAGGTCGTCGAGGTCGGCAGGGGCCTCGAGGAATGTGGCGATCGCGTTGCGCTGGGCAGTGCTGAGCGGTCGCAACTCGGCGAGGTGGTCGACGAAGACGCGGTAGCCCTTGTCGGTCGGCACGCGTCCCGACGAAGTGTGCGGCGCGCTGATGAGCTCTTCGTCCTCGAGCAGCGCCATGTCGTTGCGGATGGTGGCGGCCGACACCCCGAAGGCATGGCGCTCGACGATCGACTTGCTGCCGACCGGTTCGCGGGTCGCCACGTAGTCCTGCACGATCGCCCGCAGGACGTCGAGGCCGCGTTCGCTGACCATTCCGCCTCCCCTCGCTGGCACTCACATCACGTGAGTGCCAATATTAGCGCGGACCGGGGTGCCACTCGCGGCGCGACGCACATGGCTCAGGCGGTGAGCCGTCGCACGACCGCGTCGGCCAGGAGTCGACCGCGCAGCGTCAGGACGAGGCGCCCGGCGATGGCGGATGCCCCGTCGACCAGGCCGTCCGCGATGAGCCCCGCCACCTCCGCGCGACCGGTGGCCGGCAGGCTCGCCACGGCCAGCCCGTCGGCGATGCGCACCTCGAGCATCGTGCGCTCGAGGGCGCGGGACGCGGTATCCGGCGACTCCCGTCCCGCCGCGGGCGAGGAACCCACCGACAGGCGCTGCGCGTACGCCGCGGGGTGCTTCACGTTCCACCAGCGCACGCCGCCGACGTGCGAGTGGGCGCCCGGCCCGAACCCCCACCAGTCGGCGCCGCGCCAGTAGGCGAGATTGTGTCGCGAGCGGGTCGCCTCATCGCGCGACCAGTTCGACACCTCGTACCAGCCGTACCCCGCCGCCGCGAGGCGCGCGTCGGTGAGCTCGTACATGTCGGCCTGCACGTCGTCGTCGACCGTGTCGATCTCCCCGCGTGCGATGCGGCGGGCAAGCGCCGTGCCCTCCTCCACGATCAGCGCGTACGCCGACACGTGGTCGGTCTCGAGAGCGGTGACGGCGTCGAGGGTGCGCTCCCAGTCCGCGAGCGTCTCCCCCGGCGTGCCGTAGATGACGTCGACGCTCACCTGCAGCCCGGCCGCGCGCGCCGCAGTGACCGCCCGCGGGACCGCGGCCGGCTCGTGGGTGCGGTCGAGGGTCGCCAGCACCGACGGAACGGCGGACTGCATGCCGATCGACAGACGCGTCACGCCCGCCTCGGCGAGCCTCGCCGTCAGCGCCGGTGTGACCGTGTCGGGGTTCGCCTCGACCGTCACCTCCGCATCGGCGGCGATGCCGAACGCGTCGCGCACGTCACCCAGCATGCGCGCGAGCGCATCGCCCGGGAGCAGCGTCGGCGTGCCGCCGCCGAAGAACACGGATGTCGCCGCCCGCCGCCGGCCCGCGGCATCCATCACCTGCGCGGCCAGCGCGATCTCCCGCGCGACCTCGTCGGGATAGTCCGCCTGGCTGGCGCCGCGCAGCTCCGTCGCCGTGTAGGTGTTGAAGTCGCAGTACCCGCAGCGCACGCGGCAGAACGGCACGTGCACGTACACGCCGAAGTCGGGGTGCGCGGCCGGGAGCAGGTCGGGCAGGCCGCCGTCGGCCGGAGCCGGATCGCCGAGGGGAAGCGCTGAGGGCATCAGGCCGGGGTGGTGAACATGGGCGACACCGCGCGCAGGTAGCGGGTGAACAGCGCACGACGACGACGGCGCACGAGGGTGCGCAGCGCCCGGTACGACAACGCGGTCGGGCTGTCGAAGGCCCGCACCGAGAACCACACCTCATCGTTCGGGAGCCACTCGATGAGGAACGACTCCTCCCCGCTGACCACCGACTCGCCGAGGGTGCCGAGCACGAATCCGACGCGGCGCGGCTCCTCCGTGACGAAGATGACCCGGAGGTGCCCGTCGGCGTTCATGCCGTCGACACGGCCGTGCAGTCGCACGCTCGCTCCCGCGGCCACCCACGGTGTGCCGTCGGCGTCGAAGCGCTGATCGGCCTCGAGACGGCTGGGCGCGATGGGCTGACGGTTCTCGTCGAAGCTCACCCCGGCGTAGGTGGGGCCGGCGGCGGGGGTGACGTCCTTCACGGTGAGGCCCGCATCACGCAGCGCCTGCCAGCTCAGCAGCGCGTCGCCCGCCGCGCGGAATCGCTCTTCGCCGCTGCCGATGCGCCAGGACGACTCTGCCGGGAGGCTCCGCTCCGGCGGGTACTGCATGAGGTCGACCGCCTGTGTGGCTCCGACCGCCGCGTAGTCGACGACGCCGTCCCGGGTCGTTCCCTTGCGCATGTGGTGCACCCGCCTACTTCTTCTCGTTGCCGTCCACGTCTCCCGACAGGGCGGCGATGAACGCCTCCTGCGGCACCTCGACGCGACCCACCATCTTCATGCGCTTCTTGCCCTCTTTCTGCTTCTCGAGGAGCTTGCGCTTTCGGGTGATGTCACCGCCGTAGCACTTCGCGAGGACATCCTTGCGCATCGCCCTGATGTTCTCCCGGGCGATGATGCGGGCGCCGATCGCGGCCTGGATCGGCACCTCGAACTGCTGGCGCGGGATGAGCTTGCGCAGCCGCTCGGTCATCATCGTGCCGTACGAGTACGCCTTCTCACGGTGCACGATCGAGCTGAACGCGTCGACCTTGTCGCCCTGCAGCAGGATGTCGACCTTGACGAGGTCGGCGGTCTGGGATCCCGCGGGTTCGTAGTCGAGGCTCGCGTAACCCTGGGTCTTCGACTTCAGCTGGTCGAAGAAGTCGAAGACGATCTCGCCGAGCGGCATGTTGTAGCGCAGCTCAACGCGGTCCTCGCTGAGGTACTCCATGCCGAGCAGGGTGCCGCGGCGCGTCTGGCAGAGCTCCATCACGGTGCCCACGTAGTCCTTGGGCAGCAGAATGCCGACCTTCACGACCGGCTCGGAGACCGACGCGACACGACCGTCCGGGTACTCGCTCGGGTTTGTGACCACGACGGTCTCGCCGGTGTCGGTCGTGACCTCGTAAGTGACCGACGGTGCGGTCGTGATGAGGTCGAGGCCGAACTCGCGGGCCAGGCGCTCGGTGATGATCTCGAGGTGCAGCAGACCGAGGAACCCGCAGCGGAACCCGAACCCGAGGGCGACCGAGGTCTCGGGCTCGTACTGCAGCGAGGCGTCGGAGAGCTTGAGCTTGTCGAGGGCCTCGCGCAGATCGGCGTAATCGCTGCCGTCGATCGGGTAGATGCCGCTGAAGACCATCGGCTTCGGGTCCGTGTATCCGGCGAGTGCCTCGGTTGCGGGCTTGCGGAGGTTCGTGATGGTGTCGCCGACCTTCGACTGGCGCACATCCTTCACGCCCGTGATCAGGTAGCCGACCTCGCCCACGCCGAGCCCCTTGGTGGGCGTCGGCTCGGGGTTCGAGACGCCGATCTCCAGCAGCTCGTGCGTCGCCTTGGTCGACATCATCTGGATGCGCTCCCGCGGCTCCAGCTTCCCGTCGACCATGCGCACATAGGTGACGACGCCGCGGTAGGCGTCGTACACGGAGTCGAAGATCATCGCGCGGGCCGGGGCATCCGCGTTCCCCTTCGGCGACGGGATGCGCTCGACGATGCGGTCGAGCAGCTCCTCGACGCCGAGGCCGGTCTTCCCGCTCACCCGCAGCACATCGTCGGGCGACCCGCCGATGAGGTTCGCGAGCTCGCCGGCGAACTTTTCGGGGTCGGCGGCGGGCAGGTCGATCTTGTTCAGCACCGGAATGATCTCGAGATCGTTCTCGAGCGCCAGGTAGAGATTCGCGAGAGTCTGCGCCTCGATGCCCTGTGCGGCGTCGACCAGCAGGATCGCGCCTTCGCAGGCGGCGAGCGACCGGGACACCTCGTAGGTGAAGTCGACGTGCCCGGGTGTGTCGATCATGTTCAGCGCGAACGTGCCGTCCGCGGTCTGCCAGGGCATGCGAACCGCCTGGCTCTTGATCGTGATGCCGCGCTCGCGCTCGATGTCCATGCGGTCGAGGTATTGCGCGCGCATGTCACGGTCGGAGACGACACCCGTGATCTGCAGCATGCGGTCGGCCAGGGTCGACTTGCCGTGGTCGATGTGGGCGATGATGCAGAAGTTGCGGATGCTCGCCGGCGGGGTGGCGCTGGGCTGGAGCGGAGAGAGGGCACGCGGAGACATGTCCCGACGATTCTAGGGTGCCGCCTCGGATGCACCGCCCTCACGCCCACCCACCGGTTCTACAGTGGGCACATGGCGACGACCGTGGTGATGGTGCACGGCATCCGCACGTCCGCGACCATGTGGCGCGCACAGGTGGCCCATCTCGAGCAGCGCGGGGTGTCGGCGGTGGCTCTCGACCTGCCGGGACACGGCACCCGACGCGGGGAGCCGTTCACGCTCGACGAGGCCTTCCGCACCATCGACGACGCGGTGCGGTCGGCTGCGGACACCGGTCCCGTGCTCCTGGTCGGGCACTCGCTCGGCGGACTCCTCACGACCCAGTACGCAGGCGCCGTGGTCGCTCCCCCGATTGCGGCGTACATCGGTGCCTCGTGCACGGCGCTGCCGCGCGGCATCCCTCTCGTCGCCTACCGCGCCGCGGTCGGCACCTTCAACAGCCTTCCTGGTCACGGCGAATGGCTGGGAGAGCGTGTGCTCGATCGCACCCTCCCGTCGGAGACGCGGTGGGACTTCGGGGCGGGCGGGTACGCGTTCGAGTCGCAGGACACGGCGCTGCGCGCCCTCGGAGCCCTCGACCTCATGGCGGCGGTGTCGCGCATCCGGGTGCCGACGTGGTTCGTGAACGGCCAGTGGGATCAGCTGCGGGTGAGCGAGAAGCTCTTCCAGACGCTCCTCCCCGACGCCGAGCTGATCGTCGTTCCCCACACCACGCACCTCGTGACGGCGATGGCACCGCGCGTGTTCAACGCGGTGCTGGATCTCGCGCTGGCCACGATCGACAGCACTGCCGTCGACGAGACGGATGCCGCAGCCTGACGTTTCGTGCGGAGCCCGCTCGTTTGGTAGACTCGGCTTTTGGCTTGCGTGTGGGGAATCCCAGACCCCCGCGATTCGCCGCACAGCGCCCCTCTCTCGCTGCACGGCACCACCACGACAACACCGAAACGAAAGTCTGACCACACGTGGCAAACATCAAGTCGCAGATCAAGCGCAACAAGACCAACGAGAAGGCGCACGAGCGCAACAAGGCCGTCAAGAGCGAGCTGAAGACCGCGGTGCGTCGCACCCGAGAGGCCATCGTCGCCGGCGACAAGGCCGCCGCCGAGAAGGCTCTGGGCACCGCGACCAAGAAGCTCGACAAGGCCGTGAGCAAGGGCGTCATCCACCAGAACCAGGCCGCGAACCGCAAGTCGGCGATCGCGAAGCAGGTTTCCGCTCTCTGAGCGACCATCGAGAAGGCCCGCACCGCTTCGACGGGGCGGGCCTTCTCGCTTTCGTGCGCGGGGTCGCGTGGTGTGCGCGGCGTCGCGTGCACACCGTGTGGGCGGCATGCGTGCCTGGCGCGCGAGCGTGACGAACCGCGGCGTTCAGTCGCCGTAGGGGCGCCGCGTCGCCACGATCGTGAGAAGACGCTCGACAGCGAACGTCGCGTCGCGGCTGGCGCCCTTGACCTCGGCGTCTGCGCGGGCGGCGGCTTGAATCGCTCCCCCGAGCGCCTCTGACGACCAGCCGTTGAGGTCGCGACGCGCGCGGTCGACCTGCCAGTCCTTCATGCCGAGTCGCGCGGCCAGGGCGGGCGCGGATTCCCGCGAGCCCACCACGCGTGCCATGGTGCGCAGCTTCGAGGCGAGCGCGGCGACGAGGGGCACGGGGTCGGCGCCCGAGGCGAGCGCCTGACGCAGCGCGAGCAGCGCCTCACCGTGCCGCCCGGCGATCGCCGTGTCGGCGACGGTGAACGCGGACGTCTCGACCCGCCCGCCGTAGTAGCGCTCGACGATGCGGTCGTCGATCGTGCCGTCGACGTCGGCGAGAAGCTGCTGGCAGGCGGCGCCGAGTTCGGTGAGGTCGTCGGCGAACGCGGCGACGAGAGCGCGCAGCGCCGTGGGCTCGATGCGGCGGTTCGCGGCACGGAACTCGCCCGCCGCGAAGTCGACGCGGTCTGCGTCGCGGGTGATGGCGGGACAGGCGATCTCGACGCCTCCGCCCTCGCCCGCCCTGATGGCGTCGAGCAGCTTCTTGCCGCGCACGCTCGCGCCGGAGTGACGCAGCACCACGGTGGCGCCCTCCTGGGGGGCGGCGAGGTACGCGAGCGCGTCGGCGAGGAAGGCGTCGCTGCATTTCTCGACCGAGGTCACGCGGATGAGGCGCGGTTCGCCGAACAACGAGGGGGCCGCGTATGCGGGGAGCGATCCCGCCGTGTAGTCGGCGGCGTCGATGTCGCTGACCTCGAGCGCCTCGTCTTCGGCGCGCAGATAGCTGCGGATACCGCTGGTCGCCCGCTGCGCGCAGACCTCTTCGGGGCCGGAGACGAGCACGATCGGCGCGGGCTGCGGTGTGCGCCAGGAGAGCTGCGGGATGGCGCTCGCGCGAGCGGGTCTACGGGGAGCGGCCATGTCGAAAGCCTACCGAGGGCCGTCGACGTCGCGGGCTCCGGCGTGCCAGACGACGAGGCGCCCGTCGACCTCGCTGACGGCGGCCGTGCCGTCGGTGTCGGTGCGGACGACCGTCGTTCCGGCGGCGGCGAGCACCGCGAGTGCAGTGTCGCGCGGGTGGCCGTAGCTGTTCCCGGCACCGACCGAGACGAGCCCGATGAGGGCACCGATGCGACGGTAGAGACCGGGGTCCTGGTCGCCGGAACCGTGGTGTGACACCTTCACCACCTGCAGCCCTGACGACATTCCACCGGAACGCAGGAGCGCCCGCTGCGCCGTCGCGCCGAGGTCGCCGAGGAAGATCGCGGGTGGGACCGCACCCCCGCCCATCTCGACGACCACGCTCCCGTCGTTTCCTTCGGCGAACTCCCCCGCCGTCGCCGTAGGCCACAGCACGCGCCAGCGCGCATCGCCGAGCATTCCGCTCATCCCCGCGTGGGCGACGACGGTGCGGGCGGCGCCGAGCGCGCGGACGATGTCCGTCTCGCGACGTTCGGTCGTCGGACCGTGCATCACGGTGTCGACACGTCCGTTCAATGCGTGTGCGGCACCCACGTGATCGCGGTCGAAGTGGGTGAGCACGAGCAGGTCGATGCGGTCGATCCCGGCGCGGTCGAGGCATCCGCTCAACAGCTCGGGATCGTCTCCGGTGTCGATCAGCGCCACCTCGCTCGCGGAGCGCACCAACACCGCGTCGCCCTGGCCGATGTCGCACATGGTGATGCTCCAGTCGGGTGGCATCGCGCTTCGTGAGACCACGGGGAGCAGCACCGTCGCGGCGATCGTGGCGCCCGCCGTCACCGAGACGACGAGAACGGATGCCGCGCGCGTGACGGTGCGCAGTCGCCGGCGTGGGAGCGGCGCGAGCAGTCCGAGCGTGGCGGCGCCCACGAGGGCGAGCACGACGATGCCGAGGGGGCCGCCCGGCCACGGCGCGGTCGCAAACGGCAATGCGGCGAACAGGCGGGCGGTCTCGGCGATCCACGCGGCCGGCAGCCACGCCACGGCGACGAGTCCCTGCTGCAGCACCGGGAGGGGCGCGGCGAGCGTGGCGACGAGCCCGACGATCGTCGCGACGGGCGCGGCCGGGGCGGCGATGAGGTTGGCGACGACGCCGTAGATCGGCACCGTCGGGGTGAGTACGACGATGAGAGGTGCGCACACGAGCTGGGCGGACAGCGGCACCGCGATGCCGAGCGCGAGCGCGCGGGGCATCACGCGGCCGAGCCCGGCGGCGAGGGGCCGCGCCAGCACGAGCAGCGCCGCCGTCGCCGCGGCGGACAGAGCGAAGCCGATCGAAGTGGCGAGCCACGGGTCGAGCACGAGCAGCACGGTGAGCGCGAGCGACCAGACGCCGATGCCGGTGGCGGTGCGTCCTGTCAGCACGGCGAACATGGCGATCGCCGACATCGCCCCGGCCCGGACCACGCTGGGTTCGGGCGTCGTGAGCGTGATGAACCCGACCAGCAGGGTGAGGCCGACGGCGACACGCATACGTCTCCGCGCGCCGAGCGCGGCGGCTGTGGCGAAGCCGAGCGCGACGACGATCGCACAGTTCGCCCCGCTCACGGCGGTGAGGTGCGTGAGGGAGGCGGTCTTCATCTGCGCGTCGAGCGTGTCGTCGACGAGTGCGGTGTCCCCGATCGCGAGTCCGGGGATGAGTCCCGCGGCCGGGCCGGGCAGGCCGACGGTGGCGTGGGCGAGCGCGCGGCGCAGCGCGGCCACGCCCGCCAGCACGCCGTCGGCTGGCCGCTCGATTGTGGGCGGCGCGTCCGCCGTGAGCACGGCGACGGCGCGATCGCCGGCGTCGGCCGCGAACGCCGATGCCTCGACGCGCACGACCGCGCCCACGTCGGTGCCTGCCCCGACACCGCCTCGCGCGAGCACGACGACGGGAACGTCGCGTCCGGGGCGTGGACCCGTGCGGGTCTCGACGGACACCACCTGCGCGTCGAACGCAAACCCCTGCGCGCGCGGTTCGACCTTGCCGACGACACGCACCGACACCGACTCGGCACGGGAGTCGATCAGGGCGTCACGTACCTGCTCGCGCGCGGGTATCGAGAACACGACAGCGGATGCCGCGGCCCCCGCACCGCACGCTGCGATCACCGCGACGACGAGCACAGCCCGCGCACGACCGCTGGCTCGGCGCGCACAGCACAGCGTGACGATGGCTCCGAGAGCAACGGCTGCACCGATCGCCGCAACGATCGACGCGCCGCCGAACAGCGCGATGCCCGCGGCCGCCCAGGTGAAACCGGCGACCGGAAGGAGGCGATAGGCACCCAACTCACACCGTGACCTTGTCGCGCAGCTCGTCGAGCGTCTTCTCGCCGATTCCCGACACGCTCAGCAGGTCATCGACGCTGCCGAATCGGCCGTGCTCTTCGCGCCAGGCGAGAATCCGCGCCGCAGTCGCAGGCCCCACCCCCGGAAGCGTGTCGAGCGCCGCGGCATCCGCCGTGTTCAGGTTCACGAGCCCGTCGCCGGCCGCCGGCGCTGTGCCGCCCTGCGGAGATGTGCCGACGACCGGCACGACGAGTTGCTCGCCGTCCGACACGGTGCGAGCGAGGTTCACCGCCGCCCGGTCGGCATCGGCGGTGAACCCGCCCGCCGCCGCGATCGCGTCGGCGAGGCGCGCGCCGCTCTCGAGCCGATACATCCCGGGCGTCGCCACGGCCCCCGCGACATGCACGTAGACCTGTCCGAACGGCGCGGCAGAGGGCGAGGCGGATGCCGCGGCATCCACCACCTCTGTCGACCCGCCGGATCGCACCATGCCGATGACGACGGTCACCCCGAGGGCGAGGAGCACGACGACCACGGCCGCCCCGACGCTCACCCGCACACCCGGGCGCACAGTGGGGAGGTCATCGGAGCCGCGCACACCCCGACGCTAGGCGCGCCGGTCTCGCGGCCCGGGCGCCACCGCGGTGCCGGGTGGACGACCGGTGCCCCGGCGTCGCTGTGGAGGGCTCAGCGCGTGCTGAGGCTGACGACCTTCGGGGCGCGCACGATCGCGCGCACGATCTGCCTGTCGCCGAGGGCGCGCACGACCCGCTCGTCGGCACGGGCGAGCTTCTCGAGCTCCTCCGCACCGATGCGCGCCGGCACCTCGAGGGTCGCCCGCACCTTGCCGTCGATCTGCACGACAGCCGTCACGGCTTCCTCGATGAGCAGCGTCGGGTCGGCCTGGCGCCATCCCGCGAGCCCCACGAAGGGCTCGTAGCCGAGCTGCTCCCACATCTCCTCCGCAGTGTGCGGGGCGAACAGGTCGAGCACGAGCGCCACCGCCTCGATCGCCTCGCGAACCGCGGCGTCGCCCGCTCCGGCTCCCCCGTCGATCGTCTTGCGGATCGCGTTGACGAGCTCCATGAGGCGCGCGACCACGACGTTGAACTTGGTCTGCTCGACGAGGGTCGGCACATCGGACCACAGCTTGTGGGTGACGCGGCGGAGCGCGGCATCCCCTTCGGCCCAGACCACCTCGGGGTCGCTCGTGACCTCACCGGCGATGCGCAGCGCCCGCGCGAGGAACTTCGCCGCCCCGACCGTCGAGACGTCCTTCCAGTCCTTGTCGTCCTCCACCGGGCCGGCGAAGGCGAGGGCCACGCGCAGCGCGTCGGCGCCGTGCGCGTCGAGCTCGTCCTGGAAGAGCACGAGGTTGCCCTTGCTCTTGGACATCTTCGACCCGTCGAGGATGACCATGCCCTGGTTGATCAGGCTCGAGAACGGCTCGGTGAAGTCGACGAGACCCATGTCATAGAGCGCCTTCGTGACGAAGCGCGCGTAGAGCAGGTGCAGGATGGCGTGCTCGACTCCGCCGATGTAGAAGTCGACCGGCGCCCAGGCACGCGCCGCAGCCGGGTCGAACGCCTGCGTGGCGTCGCCGGGCGAGAGGAAGCGCAGGAAGTACCAGGAGCTGTCGACGAACGTGTCCATCGTGTCGGGGTCGCGCAGCGCCCGCTCCCCCGTCTCGGGGTCGACGCTCTCGACCCACGACGTTGCGGCGCCGAGGGGCGACGAGCCCTTCGGCTTCAGGTCGAGGCCTTCGGAGGCGGGCAGCGTCACCGGCAGCTGGTCGCCGGGCACCGGCACGATGCGACCGTCGTCGGTGTGCAGCATCGGGATGGGCGTGCCCCAGTAGCGCTGACGGGAGATCAGCCAGTCGCGCAGGCGATACGTGCGGGACGCGCGGCCGGTGCCGGCCGCCTCGAGCAGCTCGATCGCGCGCGTGATGGCGTTGCGCTTGCTGAGTCCGTCGAGGGGTCCCGAGTTGACCATGCGGCCCTCGCCCGTGAGCGCGATGCCCGTGGTGGCGGGGTCGAGATCGGCTAGGGATGCCTCGTCGGCGCCGAGGTCGAGCGGGGTGCCCGCGGCATCCGTCTCGATCACCGGGATCGCCCCGGTGACGGGCGCCGTCGTGTCGACCACGATCCGCACGGGGAGGTCGAACGCGCGCGCGAAGTCGAGGTCGCGCTGGTCGTGCGCGGGAACGGCCATGACCGCGCCGTGGCCGTAGTCGGCCAGCACGTAGTCGGCCGCCCAGATCGGCAGACGCTCGCCGTTGATCGGGTTGATCGCAAAGCGGTCGAGGGACACGCCGGTCTTCGGCCGATCGGTGTTCTGACGGTCGACCTCGCTCGTCATTCGGACGCTCGCCAGGTAGTCCTGGAAGCGCAGCCGCACCTCGGCGGACGAGCCGGCCGCCAGCTCCGCCGCGAGGTCGGAATCGGGGGCGATCACCATGAAGGTTGCGCCGTGCAGCGTGTCGGGGCGGGTCGAGAAGACCGTCACCTTCTCGGCGCGGCCCTCGATCTCGAAGTCGATGTCGGCGCCGACCGAGCGTCCGATCCAGTTGCGCTGCATCTGGATGACCTTCTGCGGCCAGAAGCCCTCGAGCTGGTTCAGGTCGTCGAGCAGGCGGTCGGCGTAGTCGGTGATGCGGAAGAACCACTGCGTGAGCTTCTTCTTCTCGACCAGCGCGCCGCTGCGCTCGCTCGTGCCGTCCGCCAGCACCTGCTCGTTGGCGAGCACCGTCTGATCGACCGGGTCCCAGTTGACCAGCGCATCCTTGCGGTAGGCGAGGCCCTTCTCGTAGAGGCGCTGGAACAGCCACTGGTTCCACTGGTAGTAGTCGGGGTCGCTCGTGTGCAGCACACGCGACCAGTCGAACGAGACGCCATAGGCCTTGAGGCTCGTGCGCTGCTGCGCGATGTTGTCGTACGTCCACGTCACGGGGTTCGCGCCGCGCTTGATGGCGGCGTTCTCGGCCGGCAGTCCGAAGGAGTCCCAGCCGATCGGGTGCAGCACGTTGTACCCGCGGTGCCGCCAGTAGCGGGCGACGATGTCGCTGTAGAGGTAGTTTTCGGCGTGGCCCATGTGCAGATCGCCCGACGGGTACGGGAACATCGCGAGCACGTACTTGCGGGGGCGGGTATCGGCGGCGTCGCCGGCGCGGAACGGGTCCGCGGTCGCCCACCGTTCCTGCCACTTCGCCTGGATGGCGTGCACGTCGTCCGACGGAGACGGTGCGGCTGAGGTGGTGGGGGCGTTCGTCGACACAGAGATACCTATCCGATGGATGCTGCGGGGCGCGCCGAAGCGCAACCTTCAGGCTACCGGACCGCGCTCGGCCCAGTCCGGTGGCAGCGTCGCGCCGATCGCGGCGAGCGGCGCGCGCGCCTTGAGCGCGACCTCGGCGACCTCGTCCGCGGCGGTCGAGCCCCAGGTGATGCCCCCGCCGGCGCCGACCGTCACCCGGTCGCGCTCGATGAGGAGGCTTCGGATGGTCATGCCGAGGGTGGCCGTGCCGGATGCCGCCACCCACCCTGCGCACCCGGCGTAGGCGCCCCGCGGCTCGACCTCCAGCCGCCCGAGGATCTCGATCGCCGCGAGCTTCGGCGCCCCGCTCATCGAGCCTGCCGGCAGCGTGGCCCGCAGTACCTCGTCGAGCGTGGTCCCGGGGTGGAGTCGCCCCGCGACGGTCGAGACGAGCTGGTGCACGGTGGGTGTGGACTCGAGGTGCAGCAGGCTCTCGACGGTGACGGTCGCGGGGTCGCAGATGCGGGCGAGGTCGTTGCGCATGAGGTCGACGATCATCACGTTCTCGGCCCGCTCCTTCGGGCTCTCGCGCAGCTCGGCGACGAGAGCGGCATCCTCCACGTCATCGTCGGCGCGGCGCCGCGTGCCCTTGATGGGACTGGTGCGCACGACTCCTCCCCCGATCTCCAGGAACGTCTCGGGGCTGCCGCCGGCGAGGGCCACACCTCCGACGCGCACGAACAGCCCGCGTCGCGCGCCCGTGAGCCGGCGCAGGCGCAGGTACGCGTCGACCGGGTCGACGGCGGCATCGACGTTCATCGAGGTCGTCAGGCAGAGCTGATACGCGTCGCCACGGCGGATGTGCTCCCGGCATCGTTCGACGAGCGTGGCGTAGAGGTCGGGGCTGTCGCGCGAGTGTGCCGGCCCGAGCGGCGGGGCGACGGGAGGGTGGGCGTTCGCGAGGGGCACCCGCAGGCGATCGGCGGCCGGTCCCGAGAGCGATACGGAACCGGTGCGGCGGTCGATGCGCGCGACCGTCTCGACGCGCAGCCACCCGTCGGGCAGGCCGCCGGCGGGCACGTCGGCCCCCGCTCGCCGTGCAGCGTCGTCGTACCCCCACCAGCCGACCCAGTCGGGGGATGCCTCGCCGGCGGAGCGCCCGCCGACCACGACCGACCGGGGTTCCTCCGGCGAGACCGGCGACCCGATGCCGACCCAGTCGACGCCGTCCGGTCCGGTGCCGGCGTCGATCCAGAACAGGTGCGGCTCGTGTCGCAGCGCAGCGAACAGGCGCGCGGCCGTCGGAGCCGCGGCATCCGGTTGCGACACGACGCCCATCCACTCAGGTTAGATGCGGCATCCGCCCCTACGCTCGCATCGTGGATCAGGTTCTGACGTGGCTGCTCGACGCCGTGCAGTCGGTGGATCCGCTCGTGCGCGTGCTCATCGTGGGCTTCGCGATGATGTGCGAGACCAGCATCCTCATCGGCCTCATCGTTCCCGGCGACACCGTCGTGATCGTCGCCGCGACCGCCGTCACCACCCCGCTGCAGGGCGTCGCGATCGCGACCGCCGCCGTCGTGGGGGCGCTCATCGGCGAGTCGATCGGGTATGCGCTCGGCAAGTTCCTGGGGCCGAAGATCCGGATGTCGCGCCTCGGCCGTCGCATCGGCGAGCACAACTGGCTGCGGGCGGAGAACTATCTGCAGCGCCGCGGCGGCATCGCCATCTTCCTGTCGCGGTTCTTGCCGGTGCTGCACTCGCTCGTGCCGCTCACCGTCGGCATGTCGGGGTATTCGTATCGGCGCTTCCTGGCATGGACGACGCCGGCGTGCATCATCTGGGCGGCGCTCTACGTGACAGTCTCCGCCCTCGCGTCGGGCACGTACCGCGATCTCTCCGGCGAGATCCATTTCGCGGGCTACGTGTTCGTCGGCATCATCGTCGTGTTCGTCGTGCTCGTCTATGTCGTCAAGAAGGTCATCGAACGGGCCGAGCGCAAGCACCTCGCGACCGACGGGGAGCCCACGGGCGCGGCATCCGACGTGACAGACTGAACGGGTGCCCTCCCGCTCGACCGATTCCCCCCGGCCCGCGAAGGTGCTCTGGCTCGCCCGACTGGAGCGTCGATTCCACGCCTGGCGCGAGCGCCGCGCCCGCCGCCGCGGCCTGACGCCTGTCGTCGCCGCGTTCCCGGGCTACGGGGGCGCGGACTGGGTACGTGTGCTCGGCCGCGTCATGATCGTGCCGCCGGCATCTCGTGCGTCGCGGGCGTCGTACACCGGCGTGCGGGGGTGGCGCAGCTTCGCTGCGGTGCCCATCGCCCATGCCCGGGTCGAGGTCCTCATCGACGGGGCGGCGCATGAGGTGACCGCCGACGCAGGCGGCGTGGTCGACGTCGTGGTTCCGGCCCGGCTCGAACCCGGGTGGCAGGAGTTCTCCGTCTCGGTCGAAGGCGGCGAGCCGATCACGATGCGCACCTTCATCGTCGGGGCGGAGGTCACCTTCGGCGTGGTCTCGGACGTCGACGACACGGTGATGGTCACCGCGCTCCCCCGCCCGCTGCTCGCCGCATGGAACTCGTTCGTCGTGAACGAGCACGCCCGCCAACCCGTGCCGGGCATGGCGGTGCTGCTCGAACGACTTGCGACCCAGCACCCCGGCGCTCCGGTCATCTACCTCTCGACGGGCGCGTGGAACGTCGCCCCCACTCTTCGCCGGTTCCTGCGGCGTCATCTGTTCCCCGCAGGCGCCATGCTGCTCACCGACTGGGGACCCACCCACGACCGGCTGTTCCGCAGCGGTCGACTCCACAAGCAGGAGAACCTCGAACGGCTCGCCCGCGAGTTCCCACACGTGCGCTGGCTGCTCGTCGGCGACGACGGACAGCACGATGACGCGCTCTACACGGCGTTCACGATCGCACATCCCGACAACGTCGCCGGTGTCGCCATCCGACGCCTCACACCGGCGGAAGCCGTGCTCGCGGGCGGTCGGACGGCGGTCGACGACCACTCCGCGGCATCCGTGCCGTGGGTCACCGGAGACGACGGCGCAGCGCTCATGAAGAAGCTCGCCGGCGTCGGACTCGTGTCGGGACGCTGACGTCGTACCCCGGGCCTAGGCTCAGGGCCATGTGCGGAAGATTCGTGGTCGCGAACGTCGGATCCGAGCTCGTCGGCGTGCTGCGGGCCGACACGATCGCGGACGATCTGCCCCAGACCTCGTACAACGTCGCACCGACGATGAGGGCGGCGATCGTGCTCGACTCGGCGAAGACCGATCCCCCGACCCGCCGCGTCGAAGCTGCGCGGTGGGGTCTCGTTCCCGCGTGGGCCAAGGACCCGTCCATCGGCACGCGCGCCTTCAACGCCCGCAGCGAAGAGGTCGAGGACAAGCCGATGTTCCGAGCGGCGCTGGTGAAGCGTCGGGCCATCGTGCCGGCGACGGGGTACTTCGAGTGGCAGCAGACGCCCGATGGCAAGGTGCCCCACTACATCCATCCCGCCGATGACGCCCCTCTGTTCTTCGCTGGACTCTACGAGTGGTGGAAGGACCCGTCGAAGGCCGACGACGATCCCTCGCTGTGGCTGCTGAGCTTCACGATCCTCACCCGGTCGGCGGTCGGCCGGCTCGGCTCCATCCACGAGCGGATGCCCCTGTTCGTCGATGCGGACTTCGCCGACGCCTGGCTCGACACCGACCTCGACAACATCGGAGACGTGCTCGACGCCGCCATCGATGCGGCGCCCGACGTGGCCGAGTCGCTTGCCGACTGGCCGGTTGCGTCGCAGGTCGGCAACGTGCGCAACGACTCGCCCGCGAACATCCTGCCGGTCGGTCCCTGACGTATCCTCGTGCGGTGACCCTTCAGACGGATGCCGCACCACTGGCCCCGCCCGTCTGGCATGCGCTCGAGTCGACTCATGCCACCCGTGCCGACGCTCTGACGTCCGCGCATCGCGCGCGCAAGGCGCGCGGCGAGAAGCATCCCGTCGAGGACTTCCTCTTCACCTACTACGGCTACAAGCCTGCGGTGCTGCGCCGCTGGCACCCCGGCATCGGCGTCGCACTCGCGGATCCCGACGGCGTTCGCGCGCAGTGGCGTCATTACCGCACGGACGACGGGGTCAGCGCTGTGCACGCCGCTGCTCTCGCCAAGTCCCACGGTGACCTGATCGCACGAGTCGGTGATCTGCTCACGGCCGTGCACTCCCGTCGCGGCATGTACGGTTGCTTCGGCCTCCACGAGTGGGCGATGGTCTACCGAGCGCCCGAGACGCGTCATGAGGTACCGCTGCGGCTGGGGTCCGCCGGCACCGACGCCGTGGTGGAGGCATCCGTTCTGCAGTGCTCGCACGTCGACGCGGTGCGCTTCTTCACACCCGCGGCACTGCCCCGTAACGCACACCGGCCGACGCGGGAGATGCAGCGCGATTTCGACCAGCCGGGGTGCCTGCACGTCAACATGGATCTCTACAAGTGGGCGATCAAGCTCGGTCCGCTCGTGCCGGGTGAGGTGCTGCTCGATGCGTTCGAGCTCGCCCGCGACATCCGCGAACTCGACATGCGCGCCTCGCCGTACGACCTCGGCGACTGGGGGTACGAGCCCGTGCGCATCGAGACGCCCGACGGCAAGGCGGCGTATGTGAGCGCCCAGCGCGCCTTCACCGCACGGGCGGACGAGATTCGCGGCGCGCTCCTGGCGGTGCACGCGGACTACACCGCGGCGCTCACCCGCTCGGCGTAGGACTCCAGGCGTGCGAACTCGGGGCGAGCTCCGCGCACGCGCACGGCGTCCGCGCCGACGGCGCACGCGAGCGTCAGCGCCACGTGCGCGTCGAGTCCGCCCGCGAGTGCGATCGTCACCGCGGCGCAGAAGGCGTCTCCCGCGCCGACGGTGTCGACGGGTGTGACGCGCTCGGCGGGCACCCGCGCGATCTCGGTTCCGCGCTCCAGCAATGACGCACCGCCGGCGCCGTGCGTCACGACGACGCGCTGCGCGGTGGCCAGAGCGGGCAGTGCCGCGTACTCGCTGTCGTTGACGATCACCAGGTCCGCACGCGCGATCGCGGCTCCGCTCAGTGCGCGGGCGGGAGCAGCGTTGATCGCGAGGTAGCCGGTTGCTTGGGATGCGAGCCGGTCGATCACGGCGAGAGGGATTTCCAGCTGCGTGAGAATCACGGATGCCGCCACCACTGCCTCGTCCGTCACGGTCAGCGTCTCGTTCGCCCCGGCGCACACGACGATCTGGTTCTCACCCGCAGCGTCGACGGCGATCAGCGCCGTGCCGGTCGGCTCGACACTCGTGCCGACGGCGGACACATCCACCCCGGCCTGTCGCAGCGCCTCGCGCATCTCGCGCCCGTCGGCGTCGTCGCCCACCGCACCGATCATCACGGTGGCGGCTCCGAGGCGCGCGGCCGCCGCGGCCTGATTGGCTCCCTTTCCGCCCGGCGATCGACGCAGGCGCCCGCCTCCGACCGTCTCCCCCGCCGCAGGCAGACGTTCCACATCGGCGACGATGTCGATGTTGATGCTGCCGATCACCAGCAACCGCGTCTGGTGTGTGATCCGGGCGACATCTGCGGCGTCTAGCATCGCTCCAGGCTACGCGTGCGCGTGGTCCGAACGGAGAACCATGTCGTCTGCACGTCCCCGCCCGGTCTACTTCGACTGCGATACGGGCGTCGACGACAGCGTGGCGCTCGCGTTGCTGCTGGCATCGCCGGAGATCGCGCTGGTCGGCATCGGCACGGTCAGCGGCAACGTCGATTCGACGCAGGCGGCCCGTAACACGCTCGACCTGCTCGCTCTGGCGGCGCGCGACGACGTGCCGGTCGCCGTGGGCGCCCACGACCATCTCTCCCACGCGCACGATGGCGGCGTCCCTCACATCCACGGGCACAACGGTGTCGGAGACGTCGTGCTGCCGACGTCCCCGATCGAGCCCGACCCGCGCACGGCCGTGCAGCTCCTCCTCGACCTGTCTCACGCGCACGCCGGTGAGCTCGTCGTCGTCACGGTGGGTCCCCTCACCAATCTCGCGCTGGCGCTGCGTGCGGATCCGACGTTGCCCGAACGCATCGCCTCCGTCGTCACGATGGGGGGCGCGGCGCTCGTTCCGGGAAACATCACCGCCGTCGCGGAGGCGAACATCTACAACGATGCCGAGGCCGCGGCCGAGGTGGCCGAGGCATCCTGGCCGCTCACCCTGGTTCCGCTCGACGTGACTCTCGAGCACCGCCTCGATGAGGACGATCGGGCGGCGCTGTTGGCCTCGGGGCTGCCTCTCGCGCGGGCGATCGGCGACATTCTCGACCTGTACTTCGACTTCTACGTCGGCCTCTACGGCACGCGCAGCTGCGCGCTGCACGACCCCCTCGCGGCGGCGATCGCCATCGGCCTCGTGACGCCCACCGTGGCACCCGCCGTTCCTCTGGTGGTCGATGCCGGCGATGGTCCCGGGCGCGGTCAGACGATCGCCGACCTGCGGGCGCCGCGTACGGGCTACATCGACCACCCGGGTGTGACGACGCGCATCGTGCTCGACACCGACCGTGCGCTGGCGCCGGTGCTCATCGAGCGTCTGACGACGCCGCGGGCCTGAACGCCCGCGCGAAGATGGCCCGACCGCGGGTCGCGAGTGCCGCGCGTTCGTCCTCGTCGGAGCGGGCCAGCACCGTCGCGATCATCCCGACGGCCAGCAGCACGTCGTCGACGTCGACATGCGATGCGAGTGCGCCCGTCTCGCGCTCCGTGCGCACCAGGCGTCCGACGATCGCGGCGAACCGCGCGCCGAGGCGCTCGACGTCGGGATCGTGCCGGTCCGCCTCGACGAGGTCGATCATCGCGGTCGAGACGACGGCCTGAGCGCAGACCACGTCGAACAGGGCGGTGAGTCCGGTGCCGGATGCCGCGACGAACTGCTCCACCTCATCGAGGTTCTCGTCGAACACGGCAGCCGCGAGCGCCGTGCGGGTCGGGAAGTGCCGATAGAGGCTGCCTTGGCCGACCCCTGCCCGGCGGGCCACGGCCGACAGCGGCGCGGAGAGTCCCTGCTCCCCGAAGACCTCGCGCGCGGCAGCCAGAAGTGCCGCGCGATTCGCCGGGCCGGCCGCGCGTCCCCGATTGGGACGAGCAGCATCTTTCGCGGAGGACGACATGGGCATAACCTAATACCGGACACAGTTGTCCGGTAGAAAGGGGACCCCATGTCCGGCTCGATGCTCACCGCAAACTCCTCCATCGCCGACTGGCTCGCCGACCCGGCGGGCAACGCGATCCTCACCGAGATGCTCGCTCAGAACGGGCAGACTCCCGACGTGTTCAAGCCCGTCCGTCGGCTCGCCATCAAGCGCCTGGTGCCGCTCAGCCGCGGAATGTTCACGCAGGAGATGCTGGATGACCTCGTGCGGCGCGCAGCATCGGGAGAAGTGCCCGCGGGCGCACTCGCGTCGATCGACACCGACGCGCCGCCTGCGGCATCCGTCCCCGCTGTCGAACCATGGACCGAACGGATCGACGCAGGCCGCTTCGCCGGCAAGACGGTGATCGTCACCGGTGCAGGCTCGGGCATCGGACGTGCCACCGCCTCGCGGATCGCGCGCGAGGGCGGCCACGTGATCGCCGTCGACGTGAGCGCCCCGCGTCTCGAGGAGTTCGCCGGAGAACATGCGGATGCCGCAGTCACGACCATCGTCGCCGACATCACCGACGATGCGGGCGTCGACGCGATCATCGCCGCCGCGGGCGACACGGTCGACGGCCTCGCCAACATCGCCGGCATCATGGACGACATGACGCCCGTGGGCGAGCTCACCGACGCGGTGTGGAACCGTGTCATGGCGATCAACGTCACGGGCACGATGAAGCTGATGCGTGCCGTGATCCCCGGCATGGTGGCGCGCGGATCCGGAGCGATCGTGAACACCGCCTCCGAGGCCGCGCTCCGCGGCTCGGCCGCAGGCGCCGCCTACACCGCCTCGAAGCATGCGGTGGTGGGGCTCACGAAGTCGAGCGCGTTCATGTACGGGCCGAGCGGCCTGCGTGTCAACGCCGTCGCACCGGGCGCCACGATCACGAACATCGAGGCCTCGTTCGCCTCGCCTCTGGGCGCCGAACGTGTGCAGTCCGCGATGGTGCTCATCCCGGGCGCCGTGGAGGCCGAGGCGCTCGCGGCATCCATCACCTTCCTGCTGAGCGACGACGGCGTGAACGTCAACGGCGTCGTTCTCGCGAGCGACGGCGGCTGGTCGGCCGCCTGATCCACGGAACGACGAAGGGCTCCCGATGGTCGGGAGCCCTTCGCGTGTGGTGGACCCGCTGAGTGCTTACTTAACTAATTCGGAAGACCCGCTGTCCCCCGATCATCT
Source organism: Microbacterium sp. 4NA327F11 (assembly GCF_005503465.1). Taxonomy (NCBI): domain Bacteria; kingdom Bacillati; phylum Actinomycetota; class Actinomycetes; order Micrococcales; family Microbacteriaceae; genus Microbacterium; species Microbacterium sp. 4NA327F11. Next base: position 49,426 of record NZ_SCOB01000018.1, read on the forward strand.
CGCGAGTCTGCTGGCCCGCGCCACCTCGGGTGACGCCCGCGAACAGCAGTTCGTGCGCGTTCACAAGCTCTCGGCTCGGCTGGGTGAAGCGAAGTGCGACGAACTCTGCCGCCGCTACGAAGCTGGTGAGACTGCCCAAGCGCTCGCCGCGGCGAACGGAGTCTCGAAGCCAGCCGTTCTGACGCTGCTCCGCACCCGCAACGTCACAGTGCGTGGCAAGAAGCTGACCCGCGAGCAGATCGCGAAGGCCGTGGTGCAGTACGAGGCAGGCAAGTCGATTTCAGAGGTCGCACGCGCACTCGAGTTCACCCCTACTGCCATCTGGCGAGCGCTAAAAGTTGAGGACGTGCACATGCGGCCGAAAGGATTTCAGCCGAAGCAGGGCCCAGTGGGTCTGCAGTGACCGCTCGTCGCGCGCTCGTCCTTCTATTGTGTGCGCTTTGGCGTGGGGCGTCACCCGGCGCGGTGCTCAACACTTGCAAAATGGTCGGGCCTGCTTCATAACTAGGGGTGCCATGTCTGACTCAGCCGAACAGAACGCAACCGACCCCAACGACGATCGCCGTCGGATTGTTCGCGATCAACTCAAGCGGTGGCACCCGTTTCTCTCTGTGATGTATGACGACGTACTTCGCGACTTGCAGAGCCTAGAGCTGGGCGGTGAGTCCCGGTTGCTGGTCATGCACATCTCGCACAACATGCGGGAGATCGTCAACGGCATCGGCGAGGCGAGGGGTTTGTCGCTCGGAAAGCAGGTGGAGCCGTCGACGTCGACACTTATCCGCGAGCTCGCCTCCATGGCAGACGTATTCACCTTTGATGTCACGGGCGAAGCGCGCGCTGTTCCCGTACCGCGCGAGCTAGCTGTACTTCCCCGGGAGGTTGTGAACGGGTGAGGTAGGCGAAGACCTCCGGGCAGGATGTGGGTTACCACACTCGCATCCTGACCACGGAGGTCTTCGTGTCTCACGCTAACGC
>NZ_SCOB01000019.1:0-47608 GCF_005503465.1 Microbacterium sp. 4NA327F11
CAAAGCCACCTGCGCTCGGTCTCTGCTTCCGAGTGCGGTCGCGCTGATGCTGTCGCCAGCTCGCGAGGGACCGTTCGGCAGGGTCATCGGCGGACCACCGTGGCCATCGGCCGGATTCTCGCGTGAAGCACCCAAGCTGGTCAGCGCGCTCCTTCCACGGGGTCAGGAGCCTTCGGTCAGCACGCCCCTCGCTCCGGCCCAGGGGCCTTCGGTCAGCACGCCACCCCGGTGCGACTTCGTTGAGGTACGCATGCCGGTCGAGCCCAGCCAAGAGTTGCTTCGGTGCCCGCCCGGGATCGCCCTGCCATCCCAGCCAGAGCGCGAGGGAGTGCTCGATCGGGTCAGATGAACCTTGCCGCGGCCACCTGCCGTGCTCGTGAACGAACCGACCTAGGTCGTCAGCTCGTACCTTCCAGCGCCCAGCTATCGCAGACTCCCGCTCCTGCTTTTGCGTGAGTCGAATCCTGAGAATCTCGGCGAAGAATGCCTCTCTGCTCGGTGTCCACAAGCCGCGGCCTCCGCTGCGCGCGCGATCCTGTCGTATGACCCACACGGCGAGGGCGCGCTCGGCCGCAACATCAGTGGACGGCAGCCGCGAGTTCTCTCGGAAGAACGCGACGTAGTCGTTGTACCGGCTCAGCCAATACTGCTCGCTTGACTCCAACGTTCGAGCATCGGACCACCAGGGGAAGTGCGCGTCGAGCTTGGCGATTTGCTCAGCCGTGGGTCCCGGTACCTTCTTCCGCTGCGTGCGCAACCACAACGCAAGTCGCCGCTCATCCAGAGAAGGTGAGTTCTCCTTCGGCCGACGGCCGTGCTCGCTCACGAACTGCGCGTAGGCACTGAAGGATGAGTCCCAGGCGCGCAGCAGGTGAGGTTGGCGACGTACCTCGCTCGACGCATCACGGTCACTGACCGATTCGACCATTGACCGTCACCCCCCTCCCGACACGCTGGTCACTCATACCCACATGCGCGGTCTAGCCACCCAGTGGGCTCCCGGCGCGTGCCACAGCCCATCCCTGAACTGTTCGATCGAGCACGGCCCGACGTTCACGCTGCGTCGGCCCAGCGTCTGAGCGGTGCAGCTTCAGCCGCTGCACCTTCCGCCATTCGGCAAGTCGGCGTTCCCCAGCCTCAGGCCCGGTTGGGGACGGCCATCGCTGATGGTGGGCAACGAAGCCGGCAAGCTCAGCGGCCTGGGCTTCCCAAGGGATCAGTCCTCGACCTTCCCATCCCGGCACGATCGCATCCAGGTGCTGTCGACGAGCTGCCGCCTGAGCGTTCGCGCCCTGCGCCACGTACGCTCGCTGCCTCAGTTGCCAATCCGCAAGCGACAATTCGTGAGGGTTGTTCGACCGAAAAGAAGGCCAGCGTCCATGCTCTCGGTGGAACTCGCGGAGAGCATCAGCGCGTTCCAGCCACGAGTCCCAGCGGACCGTCGACGCCCATCCTGGAGCCACCCGGTCAAGGTACTCGTGTCGCTCGGCCCCGCCGGCGCTTCGCGTCACATCCTTGGCTTCGGCGCGCTGATCCCGCAGCCACCGTGCTAGGGATCGTTCGGCAGGGTCATTGGCGTACTGCCGTGGCCGCCGGCCGTGGTCGCGCGTGAAGCACCCAAGCTCGTCAGCGCGCTCCTCCCACCGGCTAGCGCTCCACCCCGGCGCTACCTGGTCGAGGTACGCGCGCCGGTCCGACGTGCCGTACCGCGCCTCCTCCTTGCGGACCGACATGCGCTGGTTCTTTCGCCAGTGCGCGAGGGACTGTTCGGCGGGGTCATCAGAACGCTTCTGCGGCCACCGGCCGTGGTCTCGCTTGAACAGACCAAGCTCGTCGACGCGTCTCTTCCACTGATCGAGGCTTCTTCTACTTCCAAAGTGCGGCGCGCGCTCGCGCCACCCCGGTGCCGCTCTCTCCAGATAGGCGTGTCGGTCGAACCCATCAACGCCGACCTGCACGGCCCGGCTTGGATCGAGCTGAGTCCCTCGCCATCTGGCGAGGGACCGCTCACCTGGGTCGGCGGAGCGTACACGTGGCCACCTGCCGTTCTCACGGTTGAAGCGGCCAAGCTCGTCAGCACGCTCCCTCCAGCGAGCGTCCTGACGCAATGACGGATCGCGTCGAGGCATCTGATCCTCCTAGTGACGGACGTTAGGCGTGAATCTCAGTGTGGAGGTCGCCACGCCACCCCTGCGACACGGATGGACACACCTCGCCGTAGTCGAGAGAGAGACGTTCCATCCCTTTCGTCTCACATGCGCGGTCTAGTCCACGGACGCTTCCCGACGCTCGCCAGCCCACCCGGGCGCAACCTGGTCGAGATATGCGCGCCGGTCAAAGCCGTCCACGCTCGGGCACTCCATCCGGTTGCGCTGCTGCTCTCGCCAGCGAGCGAGGGACCGTTCGGCCGCGTCTTCGGCGTACTGTCCTGGCCACCGGCCGTGGTCGCGCGTGAAGCGCGCAAGCTCGTCAGCACGCTCCTTCCACCGGGCCGGGGACATTCGGGTGGCGCTCCACCCAGGCGCAACCTCGTCGAGGTACGCACGTCGATCAGCGACGCTCGGGGTTGAACGCCCGCCTTGAACGCGGTTGCGCTGCTGCTCTCGCCAGCGAGCGAGGGACCGTTCGGCAAGATCATCGGTGTCCACTCGTGGCCACCGGCCGTTCTCGCGCGTGAAGCGCCCAAGCTGATCAGCACGTGCTTTCCACCGGTCCGCGAGCATCAACCCTTCAAGGGCATCCTGAAAGAGCGCTTCTCGCCGTTCATCCCAGCGACCTTGTCCGCCCTTTCGTGCGGTTCGTTGGTTGGCGAGCCAAATCGCCAGAGGCCGCTCCTCTCCGGTGTGTCGCGGCAGCCGGCTGTGAGCGCGCGCGAATCGTTCGAGATCGCGAAGTCGCTTCACCCACAGCGCGTCGAGCGATTCGCTCGTCCTTCGGGAGGACCATCCTGGCGCGATCCGGTTGAGCTCGCGGATCTGATCTGTGCCCGCCGGCGCATGCAGTAGGCGCCGGCGCTGCGCACGTAACCAGAAGCCAAGCGATCTCTCCGACAGGTCATCGCCATACTCACTCGGCCATCGACCGTGATCGGTGACGAAAGTCTCGAACTCGTGCGCACTCTCCTCCCACGAGCGTCGAACGTGCTCGACTACCGTCCGGCCGTCCCACTCGGGCAGGTACACACGAATCTCCGCCACCCGCTCGTCAGAGAACGAGCTGACATTGCGCTTCAGCCACCCGGCGAGAGCGATTTCCTCGCTCACGCTAGTGCGTCGCGGTAGGCGTCCATGGGTACTCACGAACTGGACGAGCTCGCGATAGCGATGTCGCGCCACCCATCCAAGGCGGCCCTGTCTCCATCCGGGAGTCGCGTCGTCCAGAGCAGCGACCTGGGCTGGCGTAAGCGCCCCCGAGCGGCCCGCGCGCTGTTGCCTGTGGAGCCAGTTCGCGACCGAGCGCTCTTCCGCAGGCGTGCCGGCCGAGCGGCTGGGCCATTCGCCTGTCCGTGCAATGAATGCGACGGCCTCTCGCAACGACCGGTCCCACATTGACGCTCGGGAGCGGTCGGAGGGATTCTTCCGAAGCCACGCTTCGCGTCCCCCTTCCCAGCCCGGCACGGCACCATCCAATGCGTCGACCTGGGCTGGTGTCAAAGCTCCCGCCTTGTGCCGTCGTCTCTGCAGCGAGATCCACCTGGCGACAGCACGTTCTGCACCCGGTCGTTGCTTGCCGCTTGACGGCCAGGCGTGCTCTCTCTCTCGATGAACGTGGACGCGTCATGCAGCGCACGCGTCCACGACGGCGCGGGCAAGTCGAAGGTGCCGCCCGCCGCTCCCGCGTGCACTGTCACCAGAGACCCCCATCATCCGGATCGCTCACGACCTGCTCCAGGTAGTCGCCGGCGGCGTTCACGCCGCAGACCTGACAGCGGAGTGTGGCGATGTCGCTCGAGACCTCCCAGAGGTCTGACCCGAGATCGCCGGCAGACCACGCGACCGCTTCGAAGGTTCGCTTGTGCTCGTCGCTCATATGGTGAATGCACAGAGCGGTTTCGGCCATCGCGATACCCGTCAGAGAGACGAGGGCGTACATCGTGACGGGCGCGACCGCGACGTCGAACGTGCTCGGGAGTAGATCGCTCACCCTCCCTACATGCGCGGCGCCTCGGGTGGGACCGCGATCCGCAGGTGCATCGTCAGCCCGAGGCCCTCGACAATCTGGGTGAGGGTGACGAGCGCCGGGTAGGACTGGCCACGTTCGATCCGGCTGATCTTCCCCTGGGGCACGCCGCTCACCCGCTCCAGATCGCGCTGGGTGATGCCGAGGGCCTTCCGGCGTTCGGCGAGCAGCGCCCCGAGCGCGGCCCTGTCGGCGGCGATGAGGGTGGTGGGCGAGAAGTCCAGCTCGGTCATGGGATCTCCGTTGTCGTGGATCCCGAGGATAGTCGTAGCGGGTCACTACCGGCCCGCTCGCGCGTGATCGACGTCCTCCGGGGCTCACGGCCCGCAGACGCCAACGTCAGCCGCTCCAGTCGCGGCGGCGCGTCCGCCGCCTGTTCAGCGCCCGTCGACGGCAGCTGCGGCGACTGCACGGAGACGCTCGAGGAGGGTGCTCCCCGGCGGAAGATTCCGGAACGCGGCGAGGAGCTTGCTGTCGCTCGGAGCCGCGGCGGGCTGCGACAGGCTCTCGAGCGCTTCGCCGGCTTCCGCGGTCTCCTCCGGCTTCCACCGGAAGACAGCGTTCAAGGTGGAAAGGTCGCGGCGCCACGCGGCCGCAGCAGCCCGCGCATCCTCGTCGGGACGGTGCCCGTGAAGTTCGGCGAACAGCACGAGCACCGGGTTGGTGGACTCTGCGGCACGGGAGGTCGTCATGATGCCCACATGCGCGGTGTGATCAGCGCTGGTGCGCGAGCTCGACCCCGGAGCCGTCGTTGACCAGGATCAGCTCGCGACCATCCCACACCAGCCGTGCGGACGTGGGATGTCCGCGCAGGGTGAGCACGGTCACGCCGAACCGTTCCCGTGACCCGGCTGGTGGAACGTAGGAGGGGTACTGCAGGTCCTGCAGCTGGGGAACGGTCAACGTCACCCCGTACGTGCTTGCGGCGGCCGCGGCCCGCTCATCGTCCGTGAACGTCTGGCCGGCGACTGCGATCCCAAAGAGAGCGACCGCTGCAGCGGCGATGAAGGACACGATGGAGATCGACCGGAAGACAGGCACGCGAGCGGATGGAGTGCGCGGCCCGAACCACACGGCAACGAACATCCCCACCAACGCGAGGGGCGGCACCCCGTAGAACAGGGGCTGCACCCACCACGGGGTCAACACGACCGTCACTTCCGCCTGCCCCTGATGATCGCCCGGACCTTTCCCGCGACACCGAACAGGTCGGGGATGAAGGTCCACCAGCCCCACGTCGCCACGGCTGCAGCGACTGTTCGGGCGGGCTCGATCTCAACCCACCCGAACAGTGCGAGCACCGCGCACCCGATGATGATCGCGCCGGCGATGCGGGAGAGCAGGACGGTGATGTTCCAGACGACCCCGACAGCGACGCGAGCACGCTTCGGCAACCGTGAGAGGGCATGCAGGACCATGTCTCCTACATGCGCGGTGCCCGGCTCAGGCGATCCCGAGCCGGGCGATGTCCGCTCCCGTGGAAGCGATCCCCACGATGAGCGTGTCCCGGCGGGTGACGACACGCGGGTGACGCCTGAGCACCATGCCCGCCTCGAGCGGTGTTCGGTCCGCCTTCTTCCCGTTGCACGATGCGCATGCCGCGACCGTGTTCAGCCAGGTGTTCTGACCTCCCCGGCTGCGTGGGAGCACATGGTCGACGGTGGCAGCTGCCCGGCCGCAGTACGCGCACGAGTGGCCGTCACGTCGGATGACTCCACGGCGGCTCCATGGCTCCTCCGCCCACCGGTATGGGGCGCGGACCATCTCACGGAACTGCACCACCCGCGGCAGCGGGAGCTCAGCGCTGGCGGACTTGACCGTCATGCCGGGGACAGCGTCGACGATGACAGCTCGCTCACGCACCAGGTAGACGAGGGCGCGAGCGAGCGGAACTATGCCGAGGGGCTCGTAGGAGGCGTTGAGGACGACAACGCCAGGTGTTGCGCGCATCATGGCCTCCTTCGGTGTGTGCGTGCGTGAATGTGGGGTAGCGGAAGACATCCGTGTGAGGTGCCGGCCGGGCTCGAACCGGCGTTGACGGTGTTGCAGACCGTTGCCTTGCCTCTCAGCCACGACACCAGGTGATGCTCGTGCCCCGAGCAGGAATCGAACCCGCGCGCGCCGGGTAGAAGCCGGCTGCTCTGTCCGCTGAGCTATCGGGGCGTGGACGGTATGGCTCCCCCGCCTGGGATCGAACCAGGGCTGTCCGCTCCAAAGGCGGGCGTGCTCCCGCTACACCACGGGGGAATGGTGCGCTCGACAGGACTCGAACCTGCAATCTCCCGATCCGAAGTCGGGTGCCGTATCCATTGGGCTACGAACGCGTGGGCCCTCCGGGTCTCGATCCCGGGACCATCGAGGTAAAAGCTCGCTGCTCTGCCATCTGAGCTAAAGGCCCTTGCCGCGCCGTCCAGTGAGATTGCGCGGACTTCCCCACAGTCGTGCAGCGTTCCGCCCGATCGTGAAGATGTAGATCAGCAACGCGATGAAGAACACGATCGCAACACCGATCGGCGGCCCGGTGACGTGGGTGACGTTCGGGAAGATGAACTGCACGATGACTGACACCACAGTGACGATCGCGACCCAACGCCATTTCCGCCAGGTGGCCGGCTTCATCGGCATCATCATCATGATCGGGATCTGGCTCGCGAGCAGAGCTGTCGTCAGGCTGACGATGGTGATGTAGACGTCGTCGAGTTTCACGGGTGCCTCCTAGCTCGGACCATCCGAGCTCGTCGGGATGACACGATTCGAACGTGCGACTTCCCGCTCCCAAAGCGGGCGCTCTGCCAAGCTGAGCTACATCCCGGTGCGGTGTCTGTCACCGCCTCCCACCTACATGCGCGGTGCGCGCGAGCTGCCGGCGTGGCGCCGTGTGCAGGTGAGAGTTCGGGCGACCGGAGGGACTCGAACCCTCGAAGACCGGGTCCACAACCCAGCGCATTACCAGCTCTGCCACGGCCGCAGCTCCCAGGGCAGGAATCGAACCTGCGAACCCTCGATCCAGAGTCGAGGTGGCCGTGCCAGCAGACCGCCTGGGATCATCGCGATAACGCGAGAGTCGTCGAAGGTGGGCTCGAACCACCGACCTGCGGGTTATGAGTCCGCTGCTCTTCCACCTGAGCTATTCGACGTTGGTGCCCCCGCCGAGTCTCGACCTCGGACGCCCGCGGGCACAGCCGTTTGAGGGCTGCGTGTCTGCCGTTCCACCACGGGGGCTTGTGCCATTGACCTGGCGTTCCTGTGGCTTCCTCGCGGGCACGTCTGCCCGGTGAGGGTTCCACAGTCGGCGCGGAGCGGGTGGGATTCGAACCCACGAGGGATGGTTACCCCACGCCCTTAGCGGGGGCGCGCCTTCGGCCACTCAGCCACCGCTCCACAGGTGGTCCCGGAGGGGATCGAACCCCCGACATCCTCGGTGTAGGCGAGGCGCTCTCCCAGCTGAGCTACGGGACCAGGTGCGGTCAGGCTCGGCACCTGACCGCTTCCCGCGTTGATGCGGGCGTTCCGCCCCGGAGGGCGCGGACCGTGAGAGGCCCGGAGGTGCCGAAGCGTTCCCCTCCGGGCGTGACGGACCGGGCTCACCCGGGATCGTGGCCACTCCCCCGGGTGTGCGTGCCGCCGACAGGCATCGAACCTGCGACATCCGGTTTACAAGACCGGCGCTCTACCAGCTGAGCTACAGCGGCGTTCCGTCCTGGCCGTCGGGCGGCTCTCGCAGGACGTGGTCAGTTGCCGTGCACGGCTCCTGACCAATCGCTAGCCGCGCCCCTGCAGAGGATCGGCTTGCGACGTGGACCCTGCCGGGATCGAACCGGCGGCCTCCTGCGTGCGAGGCAGGCGCTCTACCAAGTGAGCTAAGGGCCCGTGTGACGGCCCGCCTGGGGAAGTGGGCCGTCACTTCTTTCATGCGCGGTGCCGTGCTGCTCTGGTGGAGATGGCGGGAATCGAACCCGCGTCCACGCTCCGTCTTCATGTTCTTCTCCGTGCGCAGCCCGGCTGGTTCCTTTCTCGACCCCTGCGTCCGCGTCGGGCGGCGTATCAGGCTGGTCTACCCGCGCTGGGGTTCGGGTGGCGCTGGCGCGGTGGCAGCATCCCCCTAGACCTGGGTGGCGACTGAGCCCCGCTGGCCCTGGTCATCCTGGGCGGGGCTCAGGCTCACGCAGCGAGGGCGTGGGCGGAGCGAGAAGCGTCGGCGTCTCTGGGTGCGAGGTGTGATTTACGAGGTCGCCGCGCAACCCTCGGCACGCTTCACCATGAAGCAATCGGAGCATGTCGAAACCGATCATCCCCGTGCGATCGACGTTCGGGCATCCTTTCGGTGGTTGCCCTGGCGTCGTCCGAGCCGTTCCTGGGAGTCGAACCCAGCTGCTCCGACCTACCAAGTCGGTGCTCGCCCACGCGAGCATGAACGGCAGGGCGGACGCAGGCGGGGAATTGCACCAGACCCGTGGGTCTCCGCTGGACACAGCGGCCGCCGGCTCCCCTCTCGGGTGCGCCCAGTCCACAGCCCGTTCGCGTTTCGAGGAGGGCAAGCACCTCGCAGGCTCTTTGGTTCCCTCGCCGGGCCGAGTACCTGATCTCTGGGCGCTCCCACGGCTGGATTCGAACCAGCACCCATCTCGTTAACAGCGAGCCGCACTGCCAGTTGTGCTTCGTGGGATCAACTGCCCGTCCGGGCATGGTCGCCGACCGAGGAATTGAACCTCGGACCTCCGCCTTATCAGGGCGGCGCTCTGACCATCTGAGCTAGTCGACGCGGTGCTACTTCGGGTAGACGCCGAGCAGCCGCAGCGGAACCTCGGCGGGTTCCCGTGCCCGACCAGGGGGTCGAACCCTGAACCTCCGGACCCTGAATCCGGCGCCTCTACCAGTTGGGCTAGTCGGGCGTGGCGGTGGAAGCGGGGATCGAACCCGCACGCCCCGCTGAAGGGGCCTTCTGTTTTCAAGACAGCTGCCGTCGCCGGCCTTCGGCTGGTCCCACCACTGTGCGTGCAATCGCACGGTCATGCACGCGACGCCGGTTGGCGTTTCGCCCCATCAGGGCTCATCAGGCGTGCTTCGTCATGATCTGGAGCGGATGACGGGCCTCGAACCCGCTACCTGGAGTTTGGAAGACTCCCGCCCGTCCACATGGGCCTCATCCGCGTGTGAGCTTTGTCTGCTCGAGCGGCCCCGACCGGACTTGAACCGGCGACCTCCCGGCTGACAACCGGGTGCTCTGACCATCTGAGCTACGGGGTCGAATGCTGGCTGCGCTGTCGCAGCTCTTCGCTCGGACGATGCGCATCGCCCGTGGTGCACCCCCTCGAGTTCGAACCGAGGACCCACCGGTTAAGAGCCGGTTGCTCTACCTGCTGAGCTAGAGGTGCAGGGTGGGAGTGGCGGGACTCGAACCCGCGATGTCAGATGACGGCGGATTTACAGTCCGCGGCGATGGCCGCTACGCGACACTCCCAGACCTGCATCGTGAGATGCAGGCTCGGCGTGGGGATGGCGCCCCACGCCTCATCACCACCCCCTTTCGGTGGGTGGTGGACGTCTTCCGCTGTTGTCTTGTGAGTGGGCGTTCGCCCGTCGTGCACCTTCGGCTGCGCCGTGGTGTCGCACGTGCGACAGGGGTCGAACCTGCAACCGCCGGTTTTGGAGACCGGTGCTCTTCCAGTTGAGCTACGCACGTATGAAGTTGTTCTCGGAGAAACAAGAAGCCCACCGTCCCGGCGGGGTTCGGTGGGCTGCGTGTACGCGGTTTCATCCGCTACATGTAGTCCACCTGGATCAGCTGCTTGTGCCCACCGTTCAGCACGGGAAGGTGTGACGGGCTCGTGAGCGCAGCGTCGACGGCGATGGGCGTCCGATACGCCGATCCCCAGCCGGTGTTGCGCTGATTCATCAGTGGTCCTCTCATCCTTCGATCCGTCCGGAGCGAAGCCTTTCAGGATACACAGTGGTGCCGACATTGCAAGGCACCGCTGTCGTGGTGCGGTCCTGCCCCGTGTGCCCAGGAGCAGGACCGCCTCACACCACCTACATGCGCGGTCCGTCACGATGTGGCATTCAGCCGCCCCGCGTCCCCCGCCTCATCGAACAACCAGGTCTCAATCCCCGCCCGGGCCGCCAGTCTCGCGGTCATCATCGAGCCCGCCGACTGTGCGATCACGAACACCAGGCACAGGTCAGCTCCGAGCTCCACCATCTGGGCGTTACGCCGGAAGCCCGCCGCCCTGCACCGAGCGAGACCCCGATGCCACTCCGGGCACCGCTCGGTGTGGGTCCCCCAGTCCGCGGGATGCCGTTCTGTGGGGACGCCGCGCGCGGTCCCCCACCGGTCCGCGATCGAATCGGCGCCCTGAGGGCACGCGCCGTGGACAAGGGTCACCTCACCCAGCTGCGCGAGCGCACCGTCGAGGCGCCAGAAGATCGCTGCCTCATCAGTCCACGCTCGAGAGCCCGCCACGAGAAGTCGTGTTCGCACCCTTCCTACATGCGCGGTGCGGCAGGCCCTCCGTGACGTTCAAGCCAGGCGTCAACGAGTTCGTCCCAACGCTCCGGGTCGCTGTTCCACGTGAGCGTGTGCCCGGCGGTGAACTCCTCCAACTGCACGTGAGCGTTCCGTGCTGCGAGCTCACGAGAGGCACCGATCGGAGCGGACCAGTCAGCGCTTCCATGCAGGATGAGGGTCGGGGTGACGAGCTCCTTCGCACGCGAGATCCAGTCGAGTGAGTCCAAGGAGATCGGCTGCGTCAGCCCGATCAATCGCGCGAGGGGGCGCCGCTGTAGCCACGGTTCGGCGGCCGTCAGGGCCTGTGCGGGTAGATGCGCGTGGCGGAGGTTCGCGCGGATCGCTGCCCTCCAGTCGATGATCGGGGACTCCAGAACGAGCGCTCCGACGAGCCCTGCGCCGCTGGGATCGTGCGCGGCTCGAAGGCAGATCGCTGCACCCATAGACCAGCCGAACAGCACCACACGGGTGGCGCCGGACTCGCGGGCGTACGCGATTGCGGAGACCATATCGGATGTCTCGCCGACACCGAGCGTGGAGCGCCCACCTCGGGTTCGTGGTCCGCCTGTACCGTTGCGGTAGGTGACCACCAGGGACGTCATGTGCTGCTTCTGCGCGGCGAGCACTCCGCGGAGCGTCCCCTCTCGGCCGGACCCGAGACCGTGAACGTGGATCGCCCACACTCCGGAGGGGCTACTGGGGCTGATCAACCATGCAGGCGCCGCACCTGCCGGGGTGGGGATGCTGACGTCGCGGGCCGCTAAACCCGCCGCCCGCGGGCTCTCGAACATGACGCCGCTCCACGACGCTCGCCGGGCCTCGTTGAGCGCGCTGGCGTCCGTGGGGTTGATCGCCCATCCGTTCCGGTCCGCGCCGCTGAAGGGTGCGCGGGCACCGACCGGAACGATGCGCTCCGCGGCACCTGCCGGCGCGGCGAGCCTGAGGCTGTAATGCCCGTCCGGGGTTGGTGCATCGGCGCCGTCGACCAGGACCATCGGGGCACCGTCGCTCGAGCGGACAACCCCGAGCAGCCGCAGCGGGTACCGCCGAGCGAAGGACGCGGCGGTTATCCGTCGAGCAACGTACGCCCCGCCGGCCGCGAGGAGGACGCCGGCGGTGACGATGATCCCCGCGAGAGCTTTCACGTCGCTGGCCTGACCGTCCGGGCGCGGGGCGCGCGGACCCGGTCCCCCGCGAGAAGGTGTGCTTCTGCGCGGTCGATGATCGTGGCTGCTCGCTCGTCCAGAGCGAACTCTGATCGAGGGTCGATTGTCGCGTCGCGAATCTCCACGACCTGGCGGTGCAGGAGCTGCTCCGGGTTCTCCGCCTGCCGGGTGATCGACCCCAGGCGTGTGGCTGTCGGGCGCTGCGCCGCGGCAGCCTCCCATGACGGGGTGAGCAGCTTGATGTAGCGCTTGGTGACCTGCAGGCGGGCAGTGTTCCGTGTCCATCTGGCCGCCGGCGGCAGGGCGAGCCCGAAGCACAGAAGCGCGATCGCCCCGACGTAAGACGGCCCGTAGAACAGGCGCATGACGTTCATCAGGGCGAGGTCTCCGGTGACGTGCGCGAGGTCCATGGTGATGACGACCGCGCACGCGATGATCGCGAGTCCGCTGCCGGCAGCGAGGGACGTGACGGACGCCCGAAGGGAGCCGGTCGCGCTGCGCTGCTGGTCCAGGCATATCCAGCCCATCGCTCCGACGACGACCCCGTAGTAGACGTACTGCAGGATCGAGTACACGGCGGCTGCCGGCTGCGAGCCGAAGTCGAGCATGAACTGGGTCGACGTGTGGGCGTGGTCGACGAGCATGAACGAGATGACCACTCCGGCGAGGGCGACGGTGAGTACTCCCCGTCCGAGCGCGAGGCGGGTCACGATGTTGCTGAAGTCGTACGCGGCGGTGACGCCGCGGCCGAGGAAGAAGATGCCGACCATGAGGGCGATGTTCGCGAGAAGGTCGCCCCAGTTCGTGCCACCGAGGAAGCGGTCGAACGGCACGTAGAGCGTGTCGATGTTGAGGGTCATCGACAGGGCGATCGCGACGGCGGAGTAAGTGACGGTGCGTGAGGAACGGCGCCGCCGGAAGAACAGCAGGATGATGACGAGCGCCCACATCAAGGCGGCCGCCACGATCGCTGTCAACCGAAGACTTCCAGGAAGCGGGACTTCCGCATGCTCGACTGCCGGATGCCGGCGGCGAGGATGTCCGCGAGGTGTTCTGCAGCGACCTCGATGTCGCTGTCGATCTCGTGCCGCGCGAGCATCTTGGTCACCGTTTCCGGCGGGATGTCGGGGAGCAGCGAGGTCGCGGCGGTCGCTTCCTCGAGCTGATCGTGGTGGAGGACCATGTGCGCGAGCTCGTGGAGGATGAACTGCTGGCGGTGCAGCTGGGATTCGCTGCGCGCGTGGAGGACGATGTCCTCCGACTCGGTCACCAGCCAGAGCGCGCAGACGCCGTCGGTCTGTCCGAGCTCGCTGAGCTCGACGATGCGCAGGGGTCGCTCTCGGGTTGTCTGGACGGCGCCGATCAGCTCATCGAACGTGAACCGGTCGCCGAGACCGAGATCAGCGATCGCCGCGGCGACGTCGTGCGGGTCGGTCATCCCGAGAATCATTCCTACTAGTTGCCAGCGGGTGTCGCGCGTGCACACCCACACGACTCTCCCCGTCGTCAACGTCGACCGGCGTCCTCGTCCAGGAATCTGCTGATCGCTGCCAACGCCTCTGGTGAGATGTCCCCGAGGGTCCTCGCGGCGTACGACTTTACCTTGGCTTTCCGCATCGCGCGTACCAGGTCGAGCTGCGCTTGCACCTGTGGTGGGAGCGAGCCGGTCTCCGCGGCGGTGAGGAACTCAGGGTCGACCTTGAAGAAGTCGGCGAGGGCGGCAAGGATCTCTGGTTCCTCGACGTGGCGGTGGCCGTTGATCATGTACGACCATCGTGCGCGCCCAAGGCTGAGCCCTCGACTTTCGACGAACGCGGCGATGTCCTTGTAGGTCGGTTCAGTTCCGGTCGCGGCGATCTCGGCGTCGATGAGCAGCCGGAGCCGCTTCGCGAGCGCGTCGGCCGCGTCGGCCTTGTCCTGTGGGTCCATGTGAACTCCTGATCGCGACGGGTGCCCCCTCCCGCCTGTCCCGGCGGTTGCGGACGCCGTTTTAGACATGTCCAACGTAGCGTGGTAGACATGTCCAACGCAAGCCGTTAGACATGTCCAACGCGCATCCCGGGGGAAAGGGAACCGATGCCAGCACACACCGACGTGGACCGTCACCTCGATCACGAGCCGCAACCGAACACAGCGCTCGCGACCATCACCGAGATCGGCGTCAGCCGAACAGCAGGCGACGACACCGCCGAAGGTGTCCGCGGCATCGCCGACGTCGACCTCCTCGCCGCAACACGGCAGAACGACCCGGACGCGTTCGGAGAACTCTGGCGCCGGCACTACAGCGCCGGCGTCGCGGCCGCCCGGCGGATCAGCGCAGACCTCGACGCTGAGGACCTCACCCAAGAGTCCTTCGCATCCATCTACACCGCACTCCTCCGCGGGCACGGCCCAACATCCGCCTTCCGCGCCTACCTCATCGCGACGATCCGCAACACGGCGGCCGCATGGGCGCGAGCTCGACGCGAGGACGCGGACGACCAGCTCGACCTCAAGGTCGACCCACGCCCGGCCGAGAAGGGAACCTCCGATGAGAGCGAGCTCGCGCTCACCGCCTTCGCCTCGCTCCCCCAACGCTGGCAGGACGTCCTGTGGCTCACGGAAGTCGAAGGCATCCGCCCTGCCGTCATCGCATCACGAATGGGGATGACCGCCGCCGGAGTAGCGCAACTGGCCTTCCGAGCTCGAGAAGGCCTCCGCCAAGCGTGGATTCAAGCCCACCTCACCACCCTCCCCGCCGCGTCGGACTGCCGCTGGGCAGTGTCCCGCCTCGGCGTGTTCATTCGCGGCAACTGCTCACCCCGCGACCAGGCGAAGACCGAGACCCACATCGCCGTGTGCGGCGTCTGCTCAACGGTGGCAACCGAAGCGCGCGAAGCGGTGCCCCTCAGACGGCTCGCCTAGTCGGCGATCCGCCGAACATGGACGCCGGCGGCGCTCACCTCGAGCAGGACGACGTTCATCGGCTGCCGGTCGCACCCGAGCGACACGACCGTCCTTCCGTCACTCGTCTTCCCGATCCCCGGCGCGTGCATGTGCCCGTGGAAGAGCACGTCAGGGCGCAGCGCATCCCACACCTCGGACACGCGAGCTCGTGACGCGGCTGACGCGAGAAGCGCTGCGCGCGGGAAACCGTGCGGGTTCGATGCGAGGACCGCGGCAACCGCCGCGACGGGAGTCGACTCCGGAGACTCGTGGGTGATCATGATCGCCACGTCACCGGCGTGAACGGCGCGGGACACCATGTCGTCCGTGATCTCCTCATCGGGCCACCAGCTGTCACCCTCAACACGCCACTGACGGTCGACGGATGACGCCCCACCGAGCGACAGGGCAGGAAGGCCGGCGACAGTGAACACGTACGGTCGTGGGAGCACCCAGACCCGCTCGGAGAGAAGCGCCGGCTGTCCATCCGTGATCAGCGGCGTGAGCTCAGCCCACGGCTCGTGGTTCCCCAATGTGACGATCACCCGTTCGATCCCGGCGTCCGCGCACGCGGCGTCAACGCTGGCGAGGAAAGACGGGGAAGGCCAGAAGTCACCCGCGTGGAGGATGTCCCGCACCTGAGGGTCCGCGATCGCGATCCGCGCGATCGCCTGCGTCGCCCAGGCCGCGTTCCCATGCCAATCTCCCGCGACCGCCACGGTCGGCCCAGCGAGCGTCAGTCGGTCAGCGCGCATGTTCCATCCAAGGCAGGGCCTGATGCCAGGCGTTCGAGTAGTCATTCCGCCCGAGCCGGAACACATCGAACCGCGGCGCGAGCGACGCGCCCGCGTACAGAAGGCTCAGATGGATGCGGTGCACGCTCGCATCCGAACCGTCGATCAGGCGGCCGTTCGTGAGGTGGATGACCACCCAGTCACCGACTTCCGCCGCGGTCTCTCCCCCGATGCGCACACGCTCGGTGATCTGAACGATCGAGCCGACCGGCGGCCAATGCTCCGGTCGCGTGGAACCCTTACCGACACCCACCGTGAGTCTCCACTGTCGAAGCGACGACGCTCGTGACCCGGCGCCGGGACGAGCCCGCCATCAGAGCAGCCCGAGGCGCGCTGCGAACTCGTCGGGCGAGATGACCTCGACGCCGAGTTCGGTGGCCTTCGCGAGCTTCGACCCGGCACCATCGCCAGCGACGAGGAGGCCAGTGTTCTTCGACACGGAGCCCGACGACTTCCCGCCGTGGCGCTCGATGAGCTCGTTCATCTCGTTCCGGCCGTACGCCTCCAGCGCGGTGCCCTTGGTGGAGCCCGTGACGACGACGGAGAGCCCGGTGAGGGTCGCGGAGCCCGCGTGCTCGTCGTCCTCGATCTCGCTGGTGACGCCCATGTCGATGAGCGCGCGGATCACGTGCTGGTTGCGGCGGATACCGTCGAGAATGACCCTGGCGCGCTCCGGCCCAATGCCGTCGACGGCGAGCAGGTCAGCCTCGGAGGCCGCGAGCAGTGCGCCCAGCGACCGGAAGTGCGCGGCGAGGCGACGACCGAACGTGCGACCAGTCAGGCGGATGCCGAGCGCAGTGATGACGCGGTTCAGCGGCTGGGAGCGCGCAACGTCGATCTGGTCGACAAGCTTGCGCGCCGTGACCGTCCCGAGGCGGCGGACACTGCCCGTGCTGGTGAACCCCATGTCGAGGTCGGCGAGCACATCCACGTCGAGAGTGAATAGGTCGCTCACGTTGTCGACGATGTTCTCCGAAGCGAGCGCGTCCGCGATCTCGCCCCCGAGCCCGTCGATGTCCAGCACGTCCCGGGACGCCGCGTAGCGGATGAGCGCACCGACCGAGTCGGCGGGGTTGGTGGAGGTGAGGAACTTCCCACGCTCGACGTACGGGAACCCGTCTGCGTCCTCGGTCGGCGCGACCCACGGGACGGTGCTCTCGTCGTTGGTCACCGACAGCACCTGGGGGATGATGTCGTTAGCCTTGTAGACCACGGCCTTCGAGCCGATGCGGATGTCCTTCTCGGCGATGAGCGACGTGTTGTGCAGCGACGCTCGACTGATCGTGGAACCGTCGACGAGCACCGGGTCGAAGACGGCGGTGAAGGAGAGGTTGCCGGTGCGTCCGACCTCCACGATGATGTCGCGGATGGTGGTCTCCCCCGTCTGCGCCTCGTACTTGAAGGCGACTGCCCACTTCGGTGCGCGAGACCCCTCACCGAGCCGTTCCCGCACCGCGGCGGACGCGGCCTTGATCACGATTCCGTCCGTCGGGTAGAGGTAGTCGGCGCGCTGGGCACCGAAGTCCTCAACGCGCGAGAGCACACCGGACTCGCCGTCTCCGGGAAGGGTGCTGTCCGTGATGAACGTGCCTGAGCCAGGAAGATCGTCCGCGAAGATGAACCCGGCAAGGCCGCCGGTCTCCTCCATCGCATGCTGAGTGCCGATCGTGTGGTCGTAGGTGACGAACGTCAGCTGCACGTCGTACTCGAGGGTCTCCGCGCGGACGGACCCGGCGGTCGCGTTCCGCGGGTTCGCGAACCCCGGCTTACCTGCGGCGATCCGGTTCCGGTTGCTGACCTCGAAGTCGTCACGGCTCATCAGCAGTTCGCCACGCACCTCGAACGCGACCGGAGCGGAAGTGCCAAGCTGCCGGGGAAGGCCCGTGATCGTGACGTTGTCGCGCAGGATGCGCTCGGTGACGTCCTCCCCGGTACGCCCGTCACCGCGGGTGACGACCTGAATGAGGTGCGCATCGTCATACACAGCGCGGATCGCCATCCCGTCCAGCTTCGGCTGGACGCTCACTCGAGTGGCCCATCCGGCATCCGCCAGACGCTCGAGGAACTTGCGGATGCCGTCCTCGTCGGTGACCTTCTCCAGACTGAGCATCGGGCTCGGGTGTGCAACATCGCCACCGGCCGAGACGCCCGCTGCGACCTGCGTGAACAGGCCGTGGTCGCGAACCTGCTCGGGGTGATCAGCCTCGTGCTGCGAAATCTCGCCGAGGAGCTCGTCGTACTCGCTGTCGGTCATCAGCAGGTCGGTGCCCGCGTAATACGCGGCGGCCGCGGACTGCGCGCGGGTGATTGCGGCTTCGTAGTGGAACAGGTTCGTCATGCTACTCACATGCGCGGTCTTGCGACCTCCGCCAGCCCTCCACCCATTCCGGTATGTGATCTGGGCAGTACTTCGCCTGCCTGCCCAGGAACCAGCCCGCACCGCCAGCCTTGATGTGACCCCAGTAGTGATCAGGGAACGAGGCATCGCAGTCCGGTTCCGCACAGACCGCGCGAGGGACCTGGTAGGTCATGATCGCTCCACCCTATGTGTTGCAGTCTGGTTCCGACCGCGACGAGTCACCAGCACGATCCGGTCAGTCGAACTCCACCAGGAACGCGAGTTTCACCTGCATCGGGTCCCACACGATCGCCTCATGGTTGCGCACACCACCAGTGCCCGGCTTCACGTTGATCGAGTCGTAGCTCTGGCCGCGTGCGTCCTTGGACGAGCGGGCGAGCGCGGGGATCCGGGGGCTGTACTGGGCGCCCGGACGGTACTCGTTACCCATCGCCGTCTCGGTCAGGAACATGAACGTCGAGCCGGCACGTGAACCGCCCCAGAAGCCCGTCGAGTAGTTCAGAGACTTCGTCGACGAGCGCGACAGGTAGACGCCGTCACCGAACATGCGCCCTGCGATGTGAATGCCCGAGCCCTTCACCGGGGGAACGTACAGTCCCCGCGCGAGGATCGAGAGGACATTGGCCGCCCCCGTCCCATGCCAGTAGCGGTGCACGTTACCGACGCGGGCGGCGGTCGCTGCGATCTCGTCACCGTGACGTCGGTCCTCGAGGGCGAACACGCGGGCGATGCGGCGGGAGGCCGACAGATGGAATGACTGTTTCGTGTCCTCATAGCGGGCGGTGACCATCGTGAACTCCGCCGATGCCGGGTCAACCACTCGAACCCGGTACCGGAACACATCGGGTACCGTGCCCTCCGAACCTCCCGCCTGTGCAGCTGCAGCAGCATCGGCGTAGCGGACGGTGGCATCCAGGGCATCAAGGAGCGCGTACTGCTTCTCCGCCGACGTCAGCTGGGTGATCCAGTTGGAAGCCCACCCGCGACCGGCTCGAACGGGCACCTGCTGCGGCACATGGCGCAGGAACGACTCGGTGAGAGTGGCGCGGTCACGGTCCGTGGGCGCCTCAACCAGTTCGCCGAGGAGCGCACGGGCACGCGTCAGCGACGCGGCGGACACGGCGCCGAGAGGGGTGGTCACCTTGCCGGCAAGGTCGACGCTGATCATGCCGCCCGACGCTTCCAGGATCTGGTGCTTGTTCGCGCTCACCAGACGCTCGATCAGACCGGTGAGAATCGGGTCCGAGGAGCCGTCAGCGAGGACGGAGGCCGCCGCCTTCAGACGCGCGGATGACGCGGACGCGGCACCCTTCTCGGGCGCGACAACGTCGACCCGGGAATAGCCGCGTCCGAGCTTTTGCGTGACGATGCTGTCGTACGCGCTCCGCCCTCCACTGCTGACGGACACCTGCCCGTCGGCTCCAACGCGGCCCCAGTTCTTCCGAACGGTGCCGTCTGCGTATAACGTCGCGCGGTAGAACTTGTTGGAGTTCACGTCGCTCGTGACGTTCACGAGATACGTCTCGTCGACGACCGGCGCGGTCGGGGTCTGTGCAGGGCTCATGCTCCCCACATGCGCGGCGCGTCAGCCGCGGATGCTGACCGGGACGCCGAACTCGGCCGCCACCGCGCGCACCCGCGGCACGGCGACCCGCTCGAAGATCCCACCGTCATCGTTGGTGACCAGCACTGCGCGACGGCTGCCGTTGTCCGCGGCGTTGAGCTCGCAGACAGCGTCGAAGGTGGTCGCCGCGCCCGCGAACGGGTCGAGTACGACCGCTTCCGGCTTGTTGCCACTCACCGCCAGCAGGATGTCGCGGATCAGGGCGACCGACTTCGGGTAGGGGAACGTGTTCTCGCCGATCAGCTCCCGCAACCGGGCGGTGCCGCGTGCGGTGTGATGTTCCTTCCGCGCCCAGATGGTGGGGATGTCGGCGGAGGTGGGGCGGTGGGAGCGGAGGATGAGCGCGCCGGCATCGTCCCGCCCGAGGACGTCGATCTCGCCCGACTCCACCCGTTTCGTTGCGCCGGCGGGGAGGTACTTCACGCTGAACTGATTCGGGTTGCCAGGCATCCGCGTCGGGTCGGCTTTGATGTGCCCACGTTCGATCGCGGCGAGGATCGCGTCGCGCGAGAGCCGCCACGAGCATTCCCGGCCGTGACGGGTGATCGGCCACACAGCGGCGGAACCAGCCGGCGCCGTCGTTTCGCTGAAACGGTAGGCCGTGGCGTCCTCGAGCTCTCCCCGGTCGAGGAGATCCTGCAGCGAATCCCCTACCCCGACCACAGCTCGGGTCTTCCGGTCGACGTAGACGGGGTAGACCTGGTTCGGCCAGCGGCCCTTCGGGGCGGTCGAGAGCGCCAACCCCTCCCAGGGCTGCCGCGGTTCCGACTGCGCCAGCGCCCACGGCAGCGGTGCGGGGCGGAAACCCGCTGGAAGGGCGAGCAGGAGGTATTCGGCGACCTGCCTGACCCCACCCGCGCTCTTGCCGCCGGACACTTCAACGGTGACCATGTGCACGCGGTGTCGCGTGAACGTCCGCTGGATGAGGCTTGCGAGCTCGTGCACCTGCTGGGCTCCGATCGACGCCGCTACGACACCGTCGTCGGCGAGCATCCCGCGGAGGAAGATGAGCCGCTCACGCATGAACTCGCCCCAGTCGTCACGGTCGTCGTCGTACATCCATTCGCGCTTGCCGGTGTTGTACGGCGGGTCGAGGTAGATGACGTCGACAGGTGGCAGTTCACCCGCGATCCGTGGGAGCACCTCGAGGTTCTCCCCGCAGATGAGCGTGTGCGTGGCGGGTGCGGCGAGCCGGGCAGGGCTGTGCTCGAGGAGGGGAACATGGTCCATGCACACCATGTGTGCGGCGAGCCCCGAATGCTGCACCGCGCGTTGTCACGGTCGCGGCGGTCGCGCTCTTGAACGGTCACTTTCGCAGCGCCGCACCCCGCCGGCGTGCGGCGCGCGCCTTCTCCCGAGCGGCCTGTGGTGCGTCGACGCTGACGTCGACGAGGTCCTGCCCACGGTCGGTAGACCAGGTTCGTTCCAAGCCGGCGAGGGCGTGACCGCTCGCTCGCCCGGCCCTCTCATCCGCCCAGCCGTTCAGGCGATGTCCGAGGTGACCGCGCACGTGAACGAACGCGATATCCGGGAGCCCGGCGAGAGCGCGCTCGCGTTTCACGGCGAGGAGCTCTTGGAGGATCGGCTGGTTCTTCGTCGGCGCCCCAGTGGACGTCGTCCACCCGCGCCGTTCGTGCGCGTCAATCCAGGTGCAGTAGGAGTCGATCGCGTATCTGGAGTCCGCGACGATCGTGAGCTCCGCGACAGTCGCATGGTCACGGATGGCGTAGAGGACGGCGAGCAGCTCGCCGACGTTGTTCGTGCCTTCCAACACCGAGCCGGCAGCCCAGCGACCGTCCTCCCCCACCCATGCCCACCCGGTCGGCCCGGGGTTGCGTTTCGCCGACCCGTCTGTGGCGATGATGTAGGGGGAGCTCAGCACCCTTCCCACATGCGCGGTGGCGTCAGGGGCCCGTGCTCGCGAGGCTGGTCGGATGCTGCGCGTCCGCAGCGGCCTGGGCTTGCTCCCACTCGTACACGCGGATCAGGGACGTGATGTTCACAGCCTTGTCGCTCGAGGGCGCTGCACCGATCAGGTCCGCTTTCAGCCCCGCGATCGCTGCCGCGTAGTCACCGGACGCTGCAGCCTGCTGGACTGTCGGAGGCGGGGTGTAGAGCGGCTGGGATGTCGCCGTCGGCACGGGCGTGCCTGCGGGTGCTGGCGCCGGTGTCGCCAGGATGCCCGACGCGGTGACGCCGACCGTCGCGCCGGCGACCACAGCGACGGTTGCGATGCCGATGATGACGAAGGTGCGAAGTCTCATGGTGCCGTCCAGATTCCCGAGTCGTTGGTGACAGAGTTGGCGCTCTTGGCTGAGGTGGTGGAGTTGTAGCACCACAGCTGCGCGTTCGCTTCAAACCGCTGGCCGCTCCAGATGTTCTTGCTCTGGTTGATGCCGCCGGAGACGTTGTAGGTGTTCGAGATTCGCCACGCTGGGGGTGAGACGTACCATCCAGTCAGGCCGGCGCGGGGCTGCCCGCTCGCCCACGCGAAGTCCCAGCTCGCCTCGACGAGGTTGCCGTACCGGCCGGTGAAGCTGCGGCAGGTCACGGCCGGTGTGAAGTAGGCGATGTTCGCGTACGTCGAGTCGCGAACCATCGTCCACCCGACCCACTTCGGGTCCTGCACCGGCTCGTCGCGGACAGAGTTCGTGGCAACGCTGGCGCTGCGACGCGTGGTCGCCAGATTGATGCACGCCGCGGAGGTCTGGTAGGTGATCTTCACACCGTCGTAGCTGTAGAACGTGAACGCCGAGGCGTTGGCGTCGGTTGCCTTGTTGAACCACGAGAACGTCCACGCGTTGTCCATGTACTGGTCCGTGAACTTCATCGACGTTCCCGGGCCGCACGTGCCGGTGGCCACGTCGGTGAAGGTCACCGTGTTGTAGGAGGACCCCGTCGACAGAGACTGGGTGACGGTCGGAGCCTGCGGCGGGTCGATAGCTCGGATGAAGGACACCGCGGCCGAGTCCGCACTCCACGGGCTGGACGCCTGAGACGTGGCGCAGATCGCGCGCACCTTCACCTGATAGTCGTACCCCTGCTGGGCCGTGTTGCGGGTTAGGGTCGCGGCAGTGGTGGTTGCGCTCCACGCACCCCAGGTCGCGGGCCCGTCCCGGTATTGCGCGACGGAGTAGGAGAGAGTCGCGCCGCTCGCGCAGCTCGCACCCGTCCATGACCACACGGCGGCGTCCGGCGCCGAACCGTTCACGGTGACCGTAGGTGTCGCGGGAGTCGTCACAGGGGACGTGACCGTCGCGACGTTCGAGGCGACAGCCGCAGACGATGTGCTCGAGTTGACGCACCGCGCTTCCGCCGAGAACGAGTACAGTGCACCCTCACCGAGCGCAGCCGTCAGGGTGGTCCCTGTGCCCCACGCGGAGAACGCCGACCAGGTGCCGGCGGTCGCTGTCTGCGTGGATGAGGCTCGGAGATGGTACTGCGCGGTGGAGCCTGCCTGGCAGGTGACCGCGGCGACTGTGCCGACACCACTGGACCCGTTGAGGGATGCGGTCACGACCGGGACCGTCGGCGTCGGCGGGATCGTGTACGGCGTGGTCTGGGTTGCCCGCATGCTCGTCTGACCGAACACGCGGACGGGGCTGGTGCCGATCGGCTGGTTCAGCGTGCCCGTCAAGGTCACGAACCCGATGCCGCTGTACCCCCAGTCCTGAGTGCTCACACCGGCGGGCTGGATCGTGTAGTCAGGTGCGGCGGCGACACCGCTCGTGAAGGTGATCGTGCGCCCCGCGGCGTTCTGGTAGGCGAACGAGGCGGACGGGAAGCCCGTGAGCTGTGTGGTCTGGGTGGAGACGATCGTCGACGTGCACGACCCGGTCGAGAACGTCGACGTCGCGACCTGCAGGGTGAAACTGCCATCCGGCGCCTTCGTCAGGCTCCACACGTTCTTCACACACACGGTGGGTGCCCCACCGGTCGGCGCGAGATAGTAGGCGTCGCGCGCTGAAGGCTGATCGTAGGTCGTCAACTGCGTCTGGTCGACGGCGGTGATCGCGGTCGCGTTGTGCACGTCCTGCTTGAACGACTCGCTCATGGAGGACAGCTGGGCGTTGCGGAAGAACACGTCGATGACGTTGCCGCCCGTGCGAAGCATCCCCAACGCGGCGAAGCCGATCACGCCGATGATGATGGGGGTGATGATGACGGCCGCGGCCGTCAGGTACGCGTTGCCGCGGATGTCTTTCCTGAGCCGCTTCAATTGATGCCTCCCATGGTCATCGACGTCGGGATCCAGATTGCGAGGACGGGTACGCCCGTCTCGGTGTCGAAGTCGTACTGCGCGGCCGTTCCGTTCGTCCATGCGAGGCCGGTCGCCCCCGCCAACTGGAGCACGGAGGTTGCGGTCTGCGTGAAGGAGATGCGGCCGGTCGAGGTGAACTTCAACGTCAGGGTGATGTTGCTTCCGGAGCAGCTCAGGCCGGTGATCGCTGTCGTCCCGGAGACCGCGTTGTTCGCTGCGTACGGGAACGGGCTGTAGCCCGCCGAGCCGGCCGCGGTGATCAGTGACTGGAGGGAGGCGACACCGTTCTGGTTCACCTGAGTGACGGCAACGTTGACCGTCGAGCGGATGGAGACTTCGGCGGCCCGCTGAGCCTGGTTCCGCAGCTCCACGGACTGCGCGGAGAAGATCGACGCGGTGATGCCGGAGATGATGGCGATCGCGAGGACGACGAACGCCATGACGACCATCGCGCCGCCGCGCTCGTCGCGGCGCAGCCCGTGCAGACGGATCATGGCTGCACCGCCGTCGGGATCACGTAGAACGACACGGTGACGTTTGATGGGTTCGCGTCATCGGTGAACACGGCCGCTCGAGGGGACGCGCAGCTGTTCGTGGGGACGGTGATGTTCACGTACCGGTAGCCGCCGCTTGTGAGTGACGAGGGCGCGGTCCCCTGCGAGATGATCGTGTTGGTGGTCGCGCACATCACACCGACCCCGACCACGCTGCCGGAGCTCTGGATCCCGATCTGAATGTTCGAGGTCCCCGTGGGAAGGTTCGCCGTTCCCGTCCACGGGGTGATGGTGGTCGGGATGGAGTTCGCGAACAGCTGGTGCGGGGTGTCCTGAGTCCCGGTGGTCCACGTGCTGCTCTCGTTGACCCCGAGGCCGTAGAGACCGCCGCCGACCGTCATCAGGAGCGTCGACTGGGAGCCGAGGGACACCTGCGTGTAGGTCGCGCTCAGGGAGGTGAGCTTCGTGAACGCCGGCACGGTGCCACCGATTGCGCCCACCCCGAGCGCACCGTTGAGGTTGTAGCCGGCGAAGTAGACGTTGCCTGCCGTGTCGATGATCGCCCCGGCCGTCGAGCCGAGCTCGATCTGGGCGGCCTTGAACGCGATCGGTACGAGGGTCGGTGTCGCCACGGGGTCCTGGTTGATGCCGAGCATGCGGCTGGGGTTGTTCCCCCATCCGTAGACCTGGCCCGAGGCGTTCATCACCATGGTGGTGTTCAGGCCCGCAGCGATCTGCGTGAACGTTCCCGTCAGCGCCTGGACAGGCGTCACCTGCTTCGTGGTGGTGCCAGGCAGTTGGCCCCAGGTCCACACGGTGCCGTCGGAGGCGAGCGCAACCACATGCGACGTGCCGACCGCGAGCGTGGTGAACGGCCTCGGCTCGGTGAGCTGGAGTGTGCTCGTCGAGGCGGCGGTGACTCCCTCGCCCAGCTGGTTCGTGCTGTTGTTGCCGGCCGCCCAGACGTTCCCTGCGAGGTCGAGGGCGTACGTGACGTCGGAGCCCGCGTAGACGGCCTTGAACGGCCCAGCGGCGATCTTCTTCGGGGTCGCGTTCGTTGTGGTGGCGCCCTGACCGAGCGCTCCGAGGGTGCTCGTGCCCCACGTCCACAGTGCGCCACTGCTGTCGAGCGCAGCCCAGTGGGTGAAGCCGGCGGCGACCTGCGTGAAGGTCTGCGCCGAACCCACCTGGACCGGCGTGTACGTCGGCGCCTTCGTACCCCACGTCCACATCTGGCCGTTGCGCTGCAGGGCGATCGGCGCCTGGTAGCTGACGGACATGCCCGTGAACACCGGGCTCGAGGTGCCGGTGACCGCCGTCCCCGCAGTTGCCTGCGTGATCGTGGGGGCGATGTCGGTGATGGGGAGCGCTGCGACATCCGATGCGCTGACACAGTTGCTTGGCGTTGTCGAGCATGTCGAGGTCGCGTAGAACGTGGTGCCGGTGAACCGGCCCGCGCTGATGGTGACTTTCTTGGCGCTGGAGCCGGTGACAGCTGCGATCGTCTGGGTCGCGGATACCGTCTTCCCGGCGACGCTGACGGAGATGGTGGAGCTTGCCGGCAGCGCGCCGAGCGCGTCGTAGCCGGTGGCGGCGGTGCGGGTGGCCTGTTCGGAGATGGCGGAGGTGAGAGCCGCGTTGACCTGCGAGACGCCGAGCGTCTGGAAGGCCGCGCTGATCGCGTACGTGATGCCAGTGCTGAGCACCGCGAAGATCACGACGGACGCGATCGTGAGGAACGGGGCTGCGCCCCTTTCGTCGCGGCGGAACTTCCGCTTCATCTCACTCCTTCTCAGGTGGAGGCCACCCGCATCGGGTGGTGCGTGTCAGCTGACGGTGGCCGGCGCGGTCAGCCCTGTCGGTAGGGTGCCGGCGGCGGTGACCGCGAGTGCGATGGTCGTGCCGGAGCCGATCTTGCCGCCGTTGATAGACGCGAAGTACTTCCCGCTCGCCGACTGCGTCACGACGACGTAGTCGGAGTTGTTGATCGAGATGCCGACCTTCACGCCGGTGGACTGCTGGATGGTGACGCCGGTGGCGGCCGTGTTCAGCGCCGAGATGGAGGCGAGGGGGCGGCCGGTCTGGGTGATCGAGCTGGCCTGCGCCATCTTGACCTGGTCGATGTCGTTCTGGGCGGCACCGTCCTGAGCTGCTCCGATCCACCCGGGAACCTGCGCGATGCCGAAGCCTGCGGTGACGATTCCGAGGACCACGCCGCCGAGGACGAGGAAGGGGTTTGCCATGGTGTCTCTTCTCCTAGATAGAGGAACGGGGGGATGACTCTCACTAGGCCAGTGGCACCCCAACCCGACGCACCCCGCTGGGGTGCGTTCCTCCTACGACGGGACCGGCGCCGACAGCCCCGTCGGCAGCCCGCCCGCGCGGGCGAGCGCGGTGGAGAGGTTCGGGCCCGATGCGATGGGCCCACCGTTCACGCGCGCGAAGTAGGTGCCAGACGCGGACAGCGACACCACCACCCAGTCGGTGGAGTTCGCTGAGACACCGACCTTCACACCAGCCGACTGCTGGATCTGCACACCCGATGCGAGCGAGTTGAGGTCGGCGATCGACGTGCCGTAGCGGCCGCGGTAGGTGATCGCGGAGGACTCCGCCATCGTCACCTGGTCGATGTCGTTCTGCGCGGCGGCGTCCTGCGCGCTGGCGACCCAGCCGGGAACTTGCGCGATCCCGAAACCTGCGGTCACCACACCGAGGACGACTCCACCTAGGACGAGGAATGGGTTGGCCATGGTTCTCCCTCCGAGAACGCGGAAGCGGCCGCCCCCTGAGGAACGGCCGCTCCAGGTGTGGGTGAGCGCGGGCGGGAGTGGGGAACCTTCCGCCCGCGCTCAGGCGCCTTAGGAGACGCTGGCCGGGGCGGTGAGGCCCGTGGGCAGCGTTCCGGCCGCGGTGACCGCCGCGGTGATCGACGCGCCGGAGCCGATGGCACCGCCGTTGATCGAGGCGAAGTACTTGCCGCTGGCCGACTGCGTCACCACGACGTAGTTCGAGGCGCCGGCGCCGGTGCCGACGCTGATGCCGACCTTGACACCACCCGACTGCTGGATGGTGACGCCGGTGCCGGCCGTGTTCAGCGCCGAGATCGACGCGAGCGCGTTGCCCGACTGGGTGATCGAGCTCGCCTCCGACATCTTCACCTGGTCGATGTCGTTCTGGGCGGCGCCGTCCTGCGCGCTGGCGATCCAGCCGGGGACCTGCGCGATGCCGAAGCCGGCGGTCACGATGCCGAGCACCACACCGCCGAGGACGAGGAACGGGTTTGCCATGACTGGCCTCCTTGTTGGTGAGCCAGTCCGTCCCTCACCCCTTTGGTGAGGAAGTCCGTCTGTCTGGCCTCACTCAGTAAGTGGCAGGCCGACACAACGCACCCCTTTGGGGTGCGTCAGAGTGCGACAGCGAGAACCCCGCTGACGCTGATGAACCCCGCCGTCGCCCACGGTGCAGTGCGATCGGGAGCGGCCAGCGCCCAAGGGATCGAGACCAACGCGAGCACCCCGAGCACGATGAACCCGACAGGGACGGTCGCAGCCGGCACGACGGCGCCGCCGGCGAGCACCAGCGCGGGAACGAACTTCACGTCACCTCCGCCGAGCGCGCCCATCCACCATGCGACGAGGAGCAACGCCCCGCACAACACCGCGACCACGAGAGGCCAGAGCGTGGCGCCAGCCTGCAGCCACACCAGCACCGCGGCGCCTGCGGCCGCCACGGACAGGACGTTCGGTATGACACCGAACGCCGCATCCCACACGGCTGCGCCAGCTGCGATCCCGAGGAAGAACGCCGTGCCGGGGCCGAGGTGAGCTACCGCCGTGACGGTCGCGGCCACCAGCGCGGCCGCGACTGCCGTCCACGCAAGCAACCGGTCCGACACTCCCCGCTCCCACCTCCGGGAGACGACGAGCACCGCGCTGATCGTCGCCGCGAACGCGATGAGCGAGGCGGTCACGACCCCATGCTCAGCGTCGCACCGAACACCTCGAGCGGCGGGACAGTCACCATGGAGACGACCACCACGTAGATCAGGGTCGAGACAGCTGTGACCGTTCCCACGACCGCCGCGACGCCCTGCTCGCCCGCGACCGCCGCTTCACGCCGGTACGTCGCCTCCAAGGAGACGATCGTGTCCACCGTCTTACCCGCCCGCTGGCCGGCAGCCATGAGACGTCGCGCGAGCGGTGGGAACAGTTCGCTGTCGAACAGCTCCGCGAACGTCTTCTCCCCCGTCACTAGCGCGTCCGCCGTCACCCGCAGATGCTCACGGACGGCACGGTTGTCGACCGCGGAAGCCGTGTCGAGGAGCGCCTCACGTTCCGTTGCCCCCACGGTCAGATACGCCTTCAGGATGTTCAGCACCTGGTGGGTGACGGCCGTGATGTTCGCGTTGCCCATCAGTGGCATGTGCAGCTTCCACCGGTCGACCTTCAGCCGGAAAGCGTAGGAGTTCCGGGCGTACACGAACCAGTAGATGCCCCAGAGCACCGCGATCACCGCCGCGATACCCATCACCCACACGAGCACGTCGGAGAGGATGAGCACGGCCTGGGAGATGGGCCCGACAGGCTTCCCGATCGCCTTGTACATGGTGACGAACTGCGGCATGACGAGCCAGGCCGTACCGAACAGCGACAGGACCGAGATCAAGCCGACCGTGATCGGTTCCCCGAGCTCCTTGCGGAGCTTCCGCTTCGAGTCATCGTTCTGATCCATCAGAGTGACGGCTTCGCGCAGCGCGCTTCCCGGGGAGACGGTCTTCGCACCGACCCGCAGCATGTTGTGGACGATCGGCGGGAAGACCTTCTCCGGACCGAACGCCTCCACGAGCGTCGCGTTGTCCTCACGCATGCGGATGTAGATGCGCGCGAACGCCGCGCCGATCTGCGTTCCCGCGAACTCATCCGCCATCGCGTCGATCGGTTCGAGCTCACCGTCGCTGGACTCCAGCACGGTCGCGAGAGCGCGCACCGCGTTCGTCACATCGATCAGCTTCGGCTTCGTTCCGCCGGTCGCCTTCCGAACCTTCTTGCCCTTGAGCTTCGTGGGCTTCCGCTTCGCAGGCTTCCCCGTCTTCTCCGACCGGGCGGCCGCCTTCGCCTCATCGGCGAGAGCTTTCGCGCGCGCCGCGGACTCCCGCTCCGCGCGCTTCTTCGCGGCGTCGATCTCCTTCTTCTCCTGCGCCGCGCGCGCAGCGTTCTCCTTCGCGAGCTTGCGCTCACGGGAGCTCAGCTTCGGCGACCCGCCGTCCTTCTTGGACTTCGGCGCGTCCGCACTCTTGGATGCACGACGCTCCCAGAACGACTGCTTCGCCGGGTTCGCCTGACGATCCGTCGGGATCGGGTCCGCGGGAGCGTCACCGATCTCCAGATGCCCGTCGACGATCGCGGTCGGCTCCGCCTCCTCGTCGATGAAGCCCCAGACCGAACGACCATCCTGCGGGGCCACCCCCACATGCTGGTCGTCGACCTCACGCCAACGGCGCCGATCCTCCTTCTTCGCCCGGGGCTCACGGACCCGTTCCGGGCGCGGTGGCCGCTCCGTGCGCGACGGCTTCGGACGCTTCTCCCGCGGCGTGCGCACGAGTGGCTGCGCGGCCGCACGCCCACGCACCTGCTCGGCACGAGCGTCATCGTCGTCGAAGTTCCACTGACCGTGAGCGACCTCCTGCGCGCTCCGTGCAGCCGCGTCCGCAGCGTGCTGGGCGGCGACTGCATGCTCGGCGGCGAGAGCGGAGTAGTACTCGAACTGAGCGCGCGCCTCGCGCCGCGTCAGAGCGCGCGGCTCCTCCTGCTCCGGTGTGATGGTGTCGCTCATCAGCGTCGTCCTCTCTCGAGACGGGCCTTCATGTCGTTGGCGGAGATCGCGTGCTCGAGCGCCGTCGACTCGGTGATCAGTCCCCGCTGGAACAGCTGGAGCAGATCGGCGTCACGGGAGAACGTGCCTTCCCGAAGCGCCGTGGACTGCAGCATCCCCCGCAGCTTCGCGCCCGACTGTGGTTCGCGGATGAAGTTCGCAGCGACACTGTCGACGGTGATCATTTCCCGGACAGGGACGACCTTGCCGTCGGCCGAGGGGATCAACTTCTGGACGATGACCGCCCGCAGCGACTCGGAGAGCCGCTGGGACACCTCATTCTGCTCGTCGGAGGGGAACGACCCGATGAACGAGGAGACCGCCTCCGGTGCCGCCGATGCGTGGCTGGTCGCCATCACAAGGTGACCTGACCCGGCCGATTCGAGAGCCGTACGCATCGTCACCGGGTCACGGAGCTCACCGAGGAGGATGATCCCGGGCTTCGAGCGCTTCGCGGTGATCAGTCCCTGCAGGAACGAATCGACGTCCGTGTGCACTTCACGCTGCGTGATCAGCGACCGCTGCGACTCGTGCACGAACTCGACCGGGTCCTCGATCGTGTAGATGTGCTTGTACTGGGTCTCGTTCACCTCCCGCACGAGCGCGGCCTGGAGGGTGGACTTGCCGGAACCCGTCGGACCTTCGAACAGCACCAGCCCGTCAGTGTTGTTGCGGATGATGTCGACAAGATCCTGCGGCACGGGGTTGTTCGCGAACCGCGGCGACGAGAGACCCGGCGGGTTCGACGGGAGGATCCGCACATTCAGTGCGAATCCTCCGAGCTGACGACGCCAAGTCATGCGCAGACGAACCCCGGCGACATCCACAGCCTTCTCCAGAGTCCCGCTCTTATCGGTCTCCAGGTGGTCGGCGCCGCCGCGCGAGTCCGCGAACTCATCCGCCCAAGCGAGGATGTCATCGTTGCCGATCTCCACCCTCGTGCGATGCTCACGGCCGTTCGCGTGCACCCACATCTGGCCGCCACCGACGAACTGGACGTCGGACGCCTCAGGCTTGTTCTCCTGGACCCACTCGATCAGATCGGCGAGCTCGAGGTCGCCACCGGGCGCCGCGAGCCCCGGTTCGGTGAGCTCCGTGTCGGGAGCGGTGAGAGTG
Organism: Microbacterium sp. 4NA327F11; assembly: GCF_005503465.1. Classification (NCBI taxonomy): domain Bacteria; kingdom Bacillati; phylum Actinomycetota; class Actinomycetes; order Micrococcales; family Microbacteriaceae; genus Microbacterium; species Microbacterium sp. 4NA327F11. Next base: position 31,295 of record NZ_SCOB01000019.1, read on the forward strand.
TCACTCATGGCCGAGCACCTTCCGTACCTCGCGTTCGTCGGTAACCCCTGCGGCAACCAGGTCCAGCGCGTTCTCACGCAGGCTCGTCATGCCCGCGACGCGTGCGACGTTCCGCAGCGCTGACGCCGCGCCGCCGGCGATCAGCACGTTCACGAAGTCGTCGTCGAGCACGAGCACCTCGTGGACGGTTCTCACACCGCCGGCGTAACCGGTGCCGCTGCAGACCTCACACCCCGCACCCACACACGCGACGCAGCGCACCCGAAGGAGTCGCTGGCTGATCACACCTCGAAGCTGGTTGCCGAGGGTGCGCGGCGGAACCTTCGCCAGTTCCATGAGCATGCTCACCGCGCCGACCGAGTCGTTCGCGTGAATGGACGAGATCACCTTCGCGCCCGCGTTACCGATCTCCAGCGCCGCGGAAGCCTGATCCTCGTCACGGACCTCGCCGATCATCATCACTTCGGCGTCCGAGCGGCGCAGCCCTCGAAGCACCTCCCGCCAGCCGTTGCCGGCGGAGCTGTTGATCTGGATCTGGTCGATCCCCTCGAGCTCACGCTCGACAGGGTCCTCGACGGTGTACACCGTCCGGTCCGCGGAGCCGAGCTCGGCGAGAAGGGCGTACAGAGTGGTGGTCTTTCCCGCGCCCATGGGCCCGGCGACGAGGACGAGCCCGTTAGCCATTCCCACCAGCTTCGACACCCGTTCGCGGTTGTGCGCGCTGAAGCCGACCTTCTCCAGAGATGGGAGATCGCCGACCGACGGAAGGCGCAGCTGGATCGTCTCCCCCGCGAAGGTGGGAAGCACAGCGACACGGATATCGAGCCGCTGGCCGTCAACGGTCTGGTGCGGGTACAGGCCATCACCGATGACCTGAGCAGGCCCGGACGGGATCCCCGAGTTCGACTTCACCCGGACGGTGATCTCCGTCGCCCGGTCACCGTTCGCGCGACCAACGACCGCCATGACACGGTTCACACGTCCGCGCACGACAAGCGTGCGCTCCTCACGGTCGAGGCGGATCTGGAGGTCACTGACCCGATCCGCGATCGCACGGTTCAGCAGCTCGTTCAGCCACTCGCTCGATCTGCCCGACGATGAGTTGGTCAGCTCCGGCATCTCAATCATGCGCGATCACCGCTACAGCTTCGGGAGAGTGGCAGGCCCGATCAGCGTCGATGGGGTGGGAGAGAGGGAGGTGACATGCACGCTCAGTTCGCTGACCGCTTCCAGGTCCTGGATGAGCGGGGTCAGGGTCGACGAGCCCGCATGCTCGAAGAACGGCAGGCCGCAGGCGCTGCAGTAGCCGCGGGCGACGGTCGGTTCGCTGTCCGTGCTGCCCAGGACCAGGTCGACGGGGTGGTCGTTGCCGGCTTCGACCGCGGCGACGGTCGCGGCGAGCTGTTCGGTGATCTCCGACATGGGAAGCCCGGAGAGCTTCGAGAGGAGGTCAGCGACCTCGTCGTTCCGGCCGTTCACCGTCGACGGGTCGAATGCGCCGGCGACAGCGCGGAAGAGGGTGATGGCGACGTTCGTGGTGAGCATGGTTCTCCGGGGTCAGTGGTCGGTCAGAAGATCGCGGACACGAGCGGCGTGCCGTTCGACGATCGCGAGAGCGGAAGTGAGGCGTGCGCGCGCATCCGCAGGCAGGGCATCACGCTCGCGCAGGTCGGTGAAGGAGGTGAGGATCGTCGAGTCGCAGGACGCAGCGAAGCTCTCCCAGCGGGACAGCTCGTCCTCCACGACCACATGGTGGGCGACGGACTCCACCCCATCCCAGGCGCGTTTCAGCGTCTCGAGCTGGAGCGCGCGGGCATCCTCCGTGAGCGTGTCCAGATGCGAGCTCATGTGGAGGATCGCTTCGCTGTTCGGGAGGACCGCCAGCTCCGGGTAGCGGCTGACGGCGGCGGACGCGGCCGCCGTCTCCCGGACGGAGCGCAGCACTGTGTCGACTTTCGCGACACCGCGATCGATCGCATCCAACCCTTCGGCGGCCGCGCGGCGCACGAGCACGGGTTGGTCGGCGCTCTCGGCGATGCGGCTGATCTGATCGACCCGATCCATGGTCGTTCGGGACACGCCTGTCTCAGCGACAGCGAGCTCGCTCGACCAGCTCTTCCGACGTTCGGCGAGCGGACGGCCGGTGTGGGTGCGGCGGCCTTCCCGCATCTCCCGCATCCGCTTGCGGGCGGCAGCAGCCTGCACAGGAGAGAACGGGGTCCGGATGTTGTTCGATGCCGCTTCGATCTGAAGCCATTCGAGGTCCGTTTCGGGGTTGCGGATCATCACCGGGACTTCTGTCGCGCCCAGCCGTCTGAGCGCCTCAAGCCGTTGGCCTCCGTCGACGAGCGAGCAGTCGTCGTTGACGAGGATCGGTGTGATGAGACCGAGCGTTCTGATCGAGTCGATCAGAGATCCGATCGTGGCTTCGACCGGACCGCGAAGCCGGTCATCGCGGATGGTGATGCTGTCGATCGGCACGACCCGGTGCGCCCGAAGGTACACGCGCACTGCGGGGGCGGGTTCCACCACGGTCATGCAGTCCTCCCCAACGGGCTGAACAGCCTGCCGATGGCGGCCGCGATGTGTTCAGCGCGCGCCGGCGCCGGGTGCCCTTGCGCTGTCAGCTCCAGCACACCCGGCTTACCTCGCGACGTGCCGAGGATCACCGACACCAGCGCACGCCACTGCTCATCGGAACCGGGGAACGCCGGGTCGGGGTTGCGGGTGAGCGCGGCCGCGGCCCGGCGAGGGTCACCGCCGCTTCGCTCCACCTGGTCGGCGAGCGAAGACAGGAACCGTTCCCGCTGCCCGACCGACAGGCCAGCGATGATCATGAACTGGGCGGCAACCCCGAGTGCGGGGTGCACAGCTTCGGGTGCGACTGGGGTCTCGTCCGTCTCGTACGGGAGACCGTCGATGCCGGCGGTGGGCATCACCCGCTCCAGTGCGTCGACGGAGATGTCGACACGATCGACCTGGACGGCGATGTCGGCGCCGGTGCGTCGGACGCCTGCAGCGCTGGTGAGCTTCCGCTCAGCGGACGCTTCCCGCCAGAGCTGACGTCGCACCGCCTGCTTGGTCCATGCCCAGAGGTTCAGGTCCGGGCTGGCGAGCACGAGCTCGGAGATGGAAGCCCACGCCTCGAACGCGTACGACAGGGCGAGGTCCGGGTCGACCTTCAGGGATACCGCGATCGGGCGAAGATGCTCCCGCGCTTCACGTAGCAGCGCGGTCGCGGACGGCGTAGACCAGCCGTCTGGGCGTGCGCGAATCTCGCGCAAGGTCGCGCGAGCGTCAAGCTGTGATGTGGCCTCGGTAATCCCCACCGTCGTGCCCTTCCCGGGGTTCGCCGCGGTCGCCTGCGTTCCCCACCCCAGGACCCCTGCGGCAACATCCGCGTGCACGCCGGATTTAGCGTGCTGGGTCGTCACGAGGCGGTCTTCCTCAGCTCCTGGTGCAGTTCCCGCAGCGGCTTCGAGTGCAGGACCTGCGCCATCAGCGACCGGTCGGCGTTCTGCCATCCGTGGCCCGGGAAGTGCCGGCGGAGCGTGCTCACGTCAACGTCGAGGGTTCGCCCAGCCTCCAGGTAGCTGACCTTCTCGTCGACGATCAGTCGGCGGGCCTTCTCGAGGGTCTCGTCGGACACCGGACCGAACTGCGTCTGCGTTTCCCGGAGGCCAAGAGTGATCTGCGTGCGGCGGACCGTGTGCACTTCGACCCCCAGTTCCGCTGCGATCGCCGCCGTGTCGAGCTGCCCGGCGAGGGTCAGCTCGGTGAGGCGGTCGACGTCGGTCAGGCGCCGATACGTCCTGCCGGGTGCACCGAGAAGATCCCGGCGTTCCCGGACGATGTCGCCGCTGACGTGAAACCGGCGGATGATCTGCGCGTTCGTGGTCAAGGGGTCGCGCACGGCCGCGTCGACCGCGGCGATGCAGTGACGGCACAGGCGTCGACGATCGATCGTTCCGCTCGGCTGTGCGATCTGGTCGAACTGGTCGAGGAGCCGGGTGAGCTTGCAGGCGGTGCACCGCCGGTACCGGCCCGGTGCCGTGGAAGCTTCTGTCGTCACACTCACCACATGCGCGGCGACCGCCTGAAAGTGTGCGTCACCTGCAGGGCAGGTCGGTTTCGGTGAGACCGGATGATGTCGCGATGCTGATCGCGAGGTGGCAGGTGCTGTCGGCTTCCGCGGACAGCGGCATCCAGAAGCCCAGGTTCCCGCTGACCGCCGCGCCGGCGGTCAGGGCAGCGGGGCGCAGCTCGTCTGGCATCCGAACGCTGTAGCGGTCGATGTCGGAGCTTGCGACGTGCCATTGGCCGGCGCTCAGCGTGACGACGTACTGGCCGGTGGTCGCGTCATGGTCGGTGATGTTCGTGATCGTCACCGGCAGCAGGACGTAGCCGTAGCCCGCGGGGATGGCGGGGCCGTGGGGGTTGTGTGCGGCGACGGCCGCGGTGCGGGTCCAGTCGGTCGATGCGAAGTCGTATCGGAACGGGCCCGCCTCGAGCTGCCGCGAGTCCTCCGCTGCAGCGGTCGACGTGGGCGACGGTGCGGTGTGCGCTGGGCGCTCGGCGGCGCAGCCGGTGAGGGCGATGGCAAGCACGAGAAGGGTGGCGGTGCGCTGCAGGTGTCGTCGGGTCACGTGGGTAACCCCTGCGGCGCCGTGCGTCCCGGCCCGGTTGGCCCGGTGCTGTCCGGCGGGTGCCGGTCCGGGTCTTTCCTTACTCTCGACTGGGATCGGGGGTCGATTTTGGGGGTCGGCCCGGCGGCCCGGCATTTCCGGAGGACATATAGGAGAGGGAAGACATATGTGAGCCACCGAACGGTGGACATAGAGAGAGAGATAGATAGAGGAGAACTACTTATCTCTTCTTCTTCTTCTAGGGGTGGGGCTTCGATCCCAGTCGGGAGTAGGGAAAGACCCGGCCCAGCAGGGTCAGGGCCGGGTGGGCCGACCCTTGATTTTCCGCGGCAGAACAGGGCATCGGGTTCTGGACCGGCGCTGGGCCGGGCGGGCCAGAACCCCCGAAAACGGGTGATTCAGACCCCGAAACGCCCTCGGGAGCCGCCGGCACCCCTCACACGGTCACCGCCGGCATCCCCGCCCGAGGACGCGGTCATAGGGAACGCAAAGCGAATTGTGGTGGCCGAATCCACCCGACACCACCGATCTGACCCCGAAAACACGCCCGGACACGACGAATACCCCTCCACCGACCCCGATTCTCGAGTGAAATCAGGGCCCGTCAGGGGTCAGGATGCGACGGGAACACGCTGCCATGCAGCGGAGGAACCATTCCGTATCGCCACATCAACGCACACTCACCCGTACCACTGCACAACACCGACAGACGCTTCCCCGCACGCCGATCTCGTATCGGAAACTCGCGGAGACAGCCGCCCAGAGCAGTGCCCGAACATCATCCACCCCCACACCGACATCCACCACACGACAACGCGAACAGGGCGGGCAGAACGAGGGGGTCGGAGCGTCAGACCACGTGGCCCACGGGAGCGAAATGGAAACCGTGATACCCGCACGACGAGTCCGGGTAGGTGTGATCGGGCTGCAGGTACGCGGAGCCCTTGGCGTCCGCACCGCACCAGCGGCACGCGAGCGCCGTGCCCGCGATCTGACCAGCCGTCTTCCGAGACCAGTTCGCGACCGATCCGAGACTCACGCCAAGCTCGGTCGCGATCTGCGCGTGCGGCGCCCCGACCCGACGGAGCCGCACGAGCTCGCCAGCCTTCTCAACCGTCATCCGGTGGTACCCGCGCGGAACCGTCGTCTGCAGCCGCGGGGCGGCCGGCTCACGCCGCGGGGCGCGCACTGGCTCGACGACGGGCACCTCCACACGAACGACCGGGCCTGTCGGAGCCCCGAGGATCATCCGCTCAACCATCAGCTCCAGGATCCGGCCAGCGGTCAACCCAAGACTCGACGCCTTCGCCGCGACCGCGATGTAGCGAGGTCGAGACAGCTGAATGACCTTCCGCCGGTAGCGAGACACATCCCGCATGGCCGGCGCGGCACCACCATGAGCCGCGCCGCGCGACGTCACACGCGGTGACGCATCGATCATCTGCGACAGGACTGTGGACAGCATGGTGTGCGAGGGCACGCCCAATCGATCCGCGCGGTCCTGCACCAACGTGGCCAGGGCAGGGCGAAGGTAGAGGATCACGGAGACGTGGTCTTCTGACACTCCGAGCGCGCCGCTCACAGCGCACTGCCTTCCTGATCGCCACCGGCAGCCGGCGGGTCGAAGTTCGCGTAGTTGCCGCCCCGCTGACGGCAGTGCCGCACGAGCGCGGCCCGCACTTCAAGGCCGCGGGCGGAGAACGACATCCTCGCCTCGTCGACGTGCTCGAGGAGCCCCGCTGCGGCGAGATCGCCGAGCACGTCCAGATCCGTGTGACCCCACAGTTCCGCGTCGCGGACGATCGTCGGCCCTTCCTGCCAGAACATTCGGCGGAAGGCGACGTCAGCGGGCCAGGTCATCAGCATCGCCCAGTGGTCTGACCCGAACCGCTCCATCGGGACAGCAGTGCCATCCCAGACGAGCGTTCGTTTCCGCAGCCGGGGCGGCGCCGCCGACAGTCTGGGCCGGTCGATCTGGGAGAGGGTCATGCTCCCCACATGCGCGGTACGACTACTCGTCCGGGTCGTCCTTCGGCGCTTTCGCGTCGAGGATCTTCATGAGCCGACTGATGGCGACCGTCCACCGCCAGTTCGCGGTCATGTAGCCGACGATGAACGACCCGCAGACGGCGAGGAGCACCCACCAGCCCGTCATCGACCCCGCCCCGTTCCGGTCGCCCGGAGGGCGCGGCCGGTCGCCGCCGGGACCAACCCGACGAGAACCTCCAACTCCGCACGCCCACGGGAGGTCAGCTGAGCCTGCCCGGTGGTCTCCGCGAAGGTGATCAGGCGGGAGCGCTCCAGCTGCCGGACGGCAAGCTCGAGACGGCCACCGTCGAGGATCGCTTCGTCGACGAGGACGAACTCCCGCTCGAACAGGGTCGCCCGTCGAACGAGGTGGCCGGAGACGAGGAGAAGGGCGGCCGCGGCCGCGGCTTTCGACGGGAGCTCCGCCCGTGACGCCACCGCCACGTTCACGTGTGCGACCCTGCCGTTCGATGGGGCGGGCGCGCGGATGGTCGATGGTGCATATCTCCCCCATGCGCGGTGCGGGCGATGCTCGCCAGGTGCAGGAGCAGCAGGGCGGTGACCGCGGCGTCAGCACCCGCGTCATGATGCAGGAACACGCCCAGCCCGTAGCGTTCCGCGAGCGTGTCCAGCTTGTGGTTCGGAGCGGCAGGGTCAAGCTGTCTTGCGAGCTTCACTGTGTCGATGTACTCGAACTCGGGCGCCTGGATTCGCACCGCAGCGCTCGTCTGCACGATCACGGAACGTTCCACGCTCGCGTTGTGCGCGACGAGAGGGAGTCGGCGACCGCCACCAGGTGTCGTGAACCGGTCGATCCGTGCGAGCACGGCCGCCCATTCGGGAGCGCCGGCGATGTCCGCGGGAGTGAGCCCATGGACACGCTGCGTCCGCCAGTCGAACTCGTCATGCCCTGCCGGCGGGGTGATCGCGCTCACATGCGCACGACCAACCCGCCCGTCAAGCACACGGGTAACGCCGACCTGGATTGGGCTGGAACGGCGGGGGTTCGCGAGCTCGAAATCGATCGCGACGAATGAGTCCGGCAGCGCGAGGGCTGCAGGGCTGCGTGCAGCGGGCGGCGCCATGACGGTCAGCTGTGCCGTACCGCTGCGGTTGCGAGGTCGACGAGCGCCTGCAGGTCGTCCGCTGCTGCTCGCAGCTCGAGAACGATCGGGGTTGGCGGGAGGGGACCGCAGATGTTGTTCTCGAACTCGTGGATGTCCGCGGTTCGACGGAGGGCCTGCACCCGCTGCCGCCCGGCGGCGACCGCCGCGGACCGGGAGCTGCGAACCCAATCCGCGCCCGCAACGAACGCTTCCCTGAACGCGGCGGTCACTGCCGGGCGGGTCCACTCCGTTTCCGGGAAGCGGATCTCCGCCTCGATCCGCAGCTCACAGCTGTCGCAGACGTCGAGGTCCGAGTTGTCGGCGTCACCCGCCATGATGTGAGCACCACATCGCGCGCACGTCGACGGCACGAGCATGTTGCGCTCGGCCGCCGGGGCTTCGCGGTCAACTTCGGGCATGTCCTTCTCCCCCTCTTGCGGGTTGCTGGTCACCTTCCACATGCGCGGTGGCCGTCATCACCGGCGGTGGGCACCTGAACCTCATGCCTGTGCTGCAGCGTCGAGGTGTCCACGGTCCCGCTGTTCACGGTCCAGGTCACTGCCGACCGGCGAAGGATGCGCGGGTCTCACTGCCCGCATCAGGGCGCGCGACCTCTGGTTCGCCGTGAGCGGGCACGAGCGTTCCCGGCGCCGACCGAACCCACACGTGCAGCTCCGGGCGTGACCCATCGGAGCTCTGAGCTGCGCGGCGCTTGGACATGCTCCCCACATGCGCGGTCGGACGGTGACGCAGCACCCGCCGGCGGACGCTCTAGCTCGCGCGATCGCTCGCGGCGTCCTTGAAGGATCCGCAGCGGCAGATGACGCACTTCCCGCTACCGTCAGCTCGATGGCTCTTCCGGGCATGCTCGCAGGCGCAGGGTGCCCGTTCGACGCGGACTGATTCGCGACCGACCTTCCCGCGCAACGCGTGCCACCGGTCCTCCTCGCGCTCAGTCGACGCGTCAGCAGCGCGTTGGAAGAGCGCGTCGGAGACCATCTCAAGCTCCGACATCGTCAGATCGAGAGCCATCGTTCACCACTCCGGACCGTCTGAGGGGACGGGCCGCTCCCACAGCGGCAGGCCGCCCCCATCGACCTCCGCGGAGAACTGCAGCGGCTCGACGGTGCCGGCGTGGTACCCGAGTGGGAACCACCCTTCCGGAGCCGATTCGTCGATGACCTCATGTCGGATGGTCCGCCGAACGAAATGTGGGTCACCGGAGATCGGCGTTGGAATGCCATGGTCACGCCAACTGCTCACGGCGTGCGACACGGGCGGCGCCCCGAGTGCACACAGGACGTCGAGCGGGATCGGACCTTCCGGATCCAGGTTCAGCATCCGCACACCAGGAGGATCAATCTCTTCATGCTCCCCACATGCGCGGTCGCACGCTCGCGCGCCGACGCTGACAGCTTCGTCGATCGCGGTGACTACGTCTCTTCGAGCGCCTGCACCTTGAGTCCGGCTCGAGAGCCGTCAGCTCGTCAAGGCCCTGTCGGTGTCGGGCAGTATGCGCCGTCGTGTGTGCTCGCTGGGTCACCACACCCAGGGCAGTTCGCGGGGATGCCCGGCTCCCGCCACCACTCGCTCGAACCGGGATCGTGCGGATGGTCGGCCACGACGTGTCCGATGCCGCCGTGCCCCTCGGGCTGGATGCAGCGGAAACCGGGCGCTGGGCTCCACCCGCATGCATCAGGGGCTGGTGCTACCGGCGCGTCCTGCATCGCGGCGATCGCTGCGTGATCTTGCTGGCTGACGGTCATCGCTCGACGCCCTCTGTGTGGCTGGTGACACGCTCGTTATAGGACTCGCGGGCGGCATGCCACTCACTGGCCTTGATCTCTTCCCAGCCGCCGTCGGCGGGGTTGGGGTCGCTCTTCGAGTTGCGGTCCTGCGGGACGAAGTTGAAGCCAACGAACACTGCCCCGTCGAGCACGAACGGTTTCGGGCTCGCGATGTAGTGGCGCATGTGTTCGTCGTACTCGCTCTCGACGTATTCCGGCAGTCCCGGAATGGCGTTCATGCGAAGCTCGATTGCTTCGAACTCGTTGTAGAGCGGGTTGTTCTTGTACGGGATGAAGCCCTTGCCTCGGGGGTGCTCCCGCCAGCGGCCGGTCGTCGGCAGCTCCTTGACTGCAATGGCGGCGACGGAAACAGTTGAGCCCCATCGCGAGGAGTAGAACCCGGTGCCACCGTTGGCCTCAGCGAAGGCCTGGCCTTTGTCGAAGAATGCCTTGTCTAGCTCCTTGTTCTGGCGGATCACCTCGAGCACGGCGGCACTGGTGGTCTTGGCGTACTGCGGGAATGCGGTCATTTCGTCTCCTTCTGGGTGACAACCGTGCGGTCGGGTGACGGATCGGTCGGTTCGGTCGGCCCGCCGCAGTCGGCGCATGTCGCAAGGCCGGGCCACACGCCGCCGTCGTGCGTGCAGACGGCAGGAGACGGATCGGTCGGTTCGGTGCGGGCTTCCTCGCGTGCGAATCGGCGCGCCGCCTCGGGAGGGATGCCTGCACGCACGTAGTCATCGAAGTAGTCCTGCTCGGTCGGCGTGATGTTCACCGTCATCGCTCAGACTCCAGATCGGTTGGGCAGGTGGGCGTGTGAGTGCAGGTCTCGTCATCGCCCGGTTCGAGAGGCGGGCAGAATGACGGATCGGTCGGCTCGGACACCTCGGTGGGGTCGACGTCCGTGTGTCGGATGATCGTGAAGTGGCACGCCTCGATGTCGGTCTCTCGGACGGCGAACCAATGGCCGTGCCAGTCGCCTTCCATGTCGCACGACCAGCCGCCACTCAGAGGGTGGCGGGAGCACCACTTGACGCGCGGGACGTAGTCGAAGTGCGCTTCCTCGACCTCCGTAAACCAGCCCTCCTCGGGCTTGCCGATCATTGCCAGTTCAGCCGCTTGCAGGTCTTCCGCCGCCAGACCGTGACCGCGCAGGATCGCCGCGTAACCGCTGTCTTCGACCATCAGGGCCGGGTATTCCTTCGGCATCAGTTGCCTCCTTCGCTACGGTTCGCGTGGTCGGGTGACGGATCGGTCGATCGGCGCACCGGCTCTTCGGTGAGGAACGGCACGAGGTACGAATGCGTCCAGCACGTCGTGCACTGCATCCAGCCGTCCGCTTCGCCCCACACATCGCAGTCTGATCCGCATTGCGTGCACGTCCACGTCGTTTCGATGTGGCATCCGGTGATGCGCTCCGGGCGCGGTGCTCGGTGTGGTGGCTGGAAGTCGTGGCGTGGGCCGCCATCAACCCATCTCACGCGGTGGTCCGCCTCCGGCAGGCCGCACACCCTGCAAGCGTCCCGAATCGGGGTGAGCAGATCATCGTCTGTCTCGACGGGCACGTCAGGCATCCGGGCCCCCGTCCGTGTGGCCCTGGCTGCTCTGCTGAATCAATCGACCCCAGTGAGCTACGTCGTCCATGAAGCCCAGCTCGAGCGCGAGCCGGCGCAGCTCCCGCAACTGCGCGAGCGAGTACTCAGTCATCACCAGACCCCCGATCGGTCGGTTCGGTGCGGGAGACCATGACGGCGGTGACGCCCGCGCACCAGTGCCAAACGCTCGGGACACCTGCCCACCACCCGTGCGGCCCGTGACGCTCAATGGCACCGCACCACTCGCTACCCTCGTCGCGCTGAGATTCCCGAATAGCGGTGAGCAGCTTCGCAATGTCAGCCACGCTCAGACTCCTGACTTGTCGGTTCGTGGGTCTTGATGAACGTCACCCAATGGGTGCACGCCGTCTTGCCCGACTTGTGACCGACGAGCGGACGGTGCGGGGTCAGCGCGAGGATCTGCGACACCGGGATCTGCGTCTCGTTCCACTTGAAGATCAGAACCCCGTCGTTGGCGAGCACTCGGAAGCACTCAGCGAAACCCGCGGCGATATCCGTGCGCCAGTTGAGGGGGTCGAGGCGCCCGTACTTCTTGCCCATCCATGCGTTCTCGCCCACCCGAACCAGGTGCGGCGGGTCGAACACGACGACCCGGAACGTCCCGTCCGCGAATGGGAGGTACCGGAAGTCCATCTCCATGTCGGGCTCGATGTTGAGCGCGCGACCGTCGCAGAGGACGTGTGACTCAGTGCGGATGTCTCCGAAGAGCACGCGGTCGTCGGTCTTGTCGAAGTACATCATGCGACTTCCGGACGCCGGGTCGAGCACCAGCGGCTCAGTCATTGCCACCCGCACTGCTCGTCGGCGCGGGTGCATTGTCGCTGGTGGTCATATCCCCTACATGCGCGGTGCCGGCCCACATGACAACGGCGGCCCCTGGAACCAGGGGCCGCCGGGCCTAGCTGAGGTCATCAACTAGGGGTGGTGATCCCGCCGGACGGAGTTGTGCCGGCTCCTCGACGGGATGCACACCGAACGGAAGCTCGTGCGCGACACAACCGTACGGCCGGCCACCGACACTGGGCAGCGGGCGGCCTTGCTCACACCGGGCGTCTCAGAAGATCGTCTCCGCTGGGGCATCCGCCGACGGTGGCGCACCGTCGACGCCCGCACGCTTCCGTCGGTACAGCTCGACCGCCTGGCTCAGGTCGATCTCCACAGCCCCAGCGCGCACCGCCGCGGCGCGCTTCGTCAACGTCACGTCGTAGTGCTCCTTCCAGGTCCCCGGATGCTGGATCCACTGCCGGAGCAGGCCGATCCGGTCCGCCATCGCATCCAGCTCCGCACGTGTGTCGGCGGTCATGTGGCACCAGCGGCCACGCACCACACGCCCACCGTGGGGCACGTCCGCTCGCACCATGAAGTTGTCGACGTACACGGTCATCAGCTGGCCGTGCCCGGTCGCGACCGCTGGGCGGGCGTGATGGTGATGCGGTGGATCGTCACGTGAGCTCTCCGATCTGCGCGCGGATCCGAGCCGTGGCGCTTTCGTCGAGGTGGCGCAGGCCGAGGGCACCCCGGTATGGGATCGGCTCGGCGAAAGGGCGCGGGTTCGCGAGCACCAGGTGGTGACCCGATCGTTCTGCCCATTCGGAGCAGACGGTCCAGTCGCCATCGTGCTGTTGACGAATGCAACTCTCGACGGGGTGGGAGTCGGTGAGGTCCACGACGCCAACGATGGCGCCGCCGATCAGCGTCTCGCGTGCGTCGAGTGCGAGACTGTAGGCAAACCGGTTCAGGCGACCGAGCGCGCTCCACGCTCCGAGATCGTCAGCTTTCGCGGCGTGGATTGCGATGGGCCCACGGTAGTCGCCGGCGATGTTGCGGGTGCGGTTCTCGACATCCTTCCCGCCGTGGATGATCACCCACGCCCAGGGCTGCCGAACAGTCAGGACGCGCATCAGAGCGAGGCATCGTCACTGTCGGCGATGGGTGCCGCAGCGCGCCACGCCGGGGCGCTGATCCCGACCTCAGCCTTCTCCGCGAGCTTCTCGTCCCCTCCGACCATCACGGAATCCAACGGAACCTCGAACACCACGGCGCCGTCTTCCGTGCGCCAGGTCTGGCCCTCAAGGGAACCGAACTCCTCGCCGAACTCCTTCAGCGCAGCGGCGAGCTCCTGGACGTCACCGCCTCGCACGTAGGTGACTTCGGTGGTTTCCGTGCGCGTGAACCGGCTAACGGTCACCGTCCGCTCCTCTCGTTGGCCTTCGCGCGCAGCCACTGGGCCGTGCGCATGTCGTAGAACTGCTGGTCGGGCATGTCGTCGACGTCGTCCGGCTCGCCTCCAGAGAACAGTTCGTCCGCCACTTCCCGCAGGAGTGCGGTCTCATGGGCGGCGATGGCGCGGTCGAAATCAGCGCCGGCAGCCTCCCGGATGGCCTCCACCGAGACACCCGTCTGATAGCTGTCGTGGTGTCGCGTGTTGGCCAGCATGTACTCCTCTCGAAGCTCATCCAGGCTCGGCGTGTGCTCGCTCATCAGTGCTCCTTCGTGTCCGGGGTGGTGTCTTGGAGGGCGGCGGTGAGGATGCGGTGCGACTCAGCCAGCAGGCGATCGACGTGCCGGGCCTCACTTACACCGAGAGGGACGGACGCCCCGGGGCGCACGATGTCGCGAGCTTCCCGGATCGCATCCGCGAGGCGGTCGGCGCGGGCCGTCTCCGCGTCACGCTGGCTCTCGGCGACACGAGCGCGCTGCACGCCGTCCAGATGAACCGGGTGACACTCACCGAACAGTCGCTTGAACTCATCCCTCTCAGCCCGCAGCCGTTCGTTCTCCTCGATCAGGGCCGGGAGACCAGCATCGGTGAGGACTCTCCCCACGTCGGCCGCGTAGGCGCTCCGACTCGCGTCATTCTGGTCAGAGTTCAACCATGGGGACGACTTCCAGCTGCCCTGGACCGCCTTCTCGGCGGCTTCCTCGTAGGTGGTCATTTCCCGGTCCTCTCGTCGGCCCACTGCTCCAGGGTCAGGGCGATCGTGTACTTGTCCTGCCGATCAGATCCAGCGCGAATCTTCCCCGCCAGCTCACGGAGGAGTGCCGCGTCGTGACCGGCAAGCCGTTCGTCGCGTGAGTGCTCCACGCCGGTCGTGATGGTGCCAGGCGTGAGTTCTGTGTGGCCGGCGTCGCGGATGACGACCTCCATTGCCTCGATCCGCCCCTTGCCTGCGGAAAGGACGACGATGGGGTGCGTGTAGTCGATCCCGTAGGCATGCAGGGCCGCGTGCGCAGCGTGAGCGGCGAGCTTGCCGGGGGTGATCTTCCCGTGAAGGTTGTGGTTCCACCAGATACGCAGCGGTTCCTCATCCGCCTTCTCGACGGCTTCCTCGTAGGCGGTCACCGGAGGCTCCGTTCGTGCGCGATGTCAGCCGCTCCGAGCGCGAACTTGGCGACGTAGTCGAAGTGACCATTCGCGAGCTTCTCGGCCCGAACAATGAGCTCCACGGGCACGGGCGGCAAGCCGCGGCGCGCCCGGAGACGGTTCACAGCGGCGTGCATGACCTCACGTTCGTACCGGACCCATTCGAGCTCACCGTCAACCAGATCAGGTCGTTCGTTGCGCTCCGCGGTGGCAGTGATCAGCACCGCTCTGAGTTCCTTCGCGTCACTCTGATAGTCGCTCAACGCCTGCTCCTCAGGGTCAACCAGTGGGTTCCGTACCTCCCACATGCGCGGTCCCCGGCGCGAAGCCGCCCGAAACCACCTTCGTGCCGTGAGGAGGCGCGTCCTCGACGGGGGCATCCCGGGAGAGGATGCGGCGGATGACACCGAGCACGTGCTCTGCGCCCTCGATTTAGGCGTCCTCCGCAGCAGCCCACCCGCCGGCGCCCTGGTCGTCAGGCGCGTAGATCACGTTCGGACCAACCGCATCGGTGAGCTCCGCGATCACGTTCTCTGCCGCGTCCGCGCGAGCCCTCGCAGCGTCACACTCGGTGACCCGCTCGCGGCGGTTCCGCCATACGTCCAAGGCCAGGATGTCTTCGAGGATCTCCCCTGCGTGCCGGAACGCTTCCGGGACGAGGGTGTGCCACTCATAGTCGGTGACCGGTCGATTTACCCATCGTGTGTACTCCGAGCGTTCCAGGAAGGCGACTGGCTTGATTCTGCGAGCAAGAATCTCCACCAGCGCTTCCCGCTCGTCGGAGGTGGGCGGCTGTGCGCCCCGCAGTCGTTCGTTCTCCTCGATCAGGGCGGGGACGCCGGCGGCATCGAGAGCGATGCGAGCTTGGACCCGGATGTGCTCGACTATCGATTCACGCCACCCGGCGTCGCTCTGGTCGTATGCCATCCACGCCTCGGGATTGATCGCACGCGCCGCCCTCTCGACGGCTTCCTCGTAGGTGGCAGCGAGCCCCAACTTCTCGTGCGCGGCGACCCGGACCTCAAGCCCGGCGATCCGCTTGTCCTTCTCGGCATCATGAGCAGCGAGCCAACGATCGAACTCGACGGCAGCGGACGAGAACCTCTGATGCTGCCAGGTGGCTCCGGTCGCGTACTTCTGACGCAACTCCTCGGTCGTCGGCGTGTAGTCCTCAGGCATCAGATGTCCTTCGCATTCTGGGTGTGGGTGAAGCGGTCCGTCCGGAGTCCTGACGTCAGGCATTGTTCAGTCCCTCGATGACCTGCTCGACGGTGCGGTCGCTCGTGGACGTGACGGCGATCATGCCTCGGGCTCCTTCACGAGCTCGTACTTGCGGAGGAACTGGCTCCGGTCGGAATCGATCAGACGCTTCGCCTGGTGCCGCACCTGGGGCCACGGCGCACCCGAGACGTCGGCACTGATCACCGTCGTCTCCACGCCGTCGCTCTTTCGCCGCCATACCTGGCCGGGCTTGATGTCGATGTCGGTCACGTCTCGGCCTCCAATTCGTAGGCGCGGAATGCGGAAACGCGCTTCGTGAAGGGCAGGCCGCCCGGTAGGGGGTAGCACACGGCCCGCTTCGCGCCGACCGACACGACCCGGAATCGTGACGGCCCGTAACCCTTGACGCGACGCCATACCTGGCCGGGCCTGACTTGGATTCCAGCGATCGTCGCAACACTGATGACGAGGGGGATGGATGCCGGCACGGAAGTACACAGAGCAGCAGCGGCGTGAGTTCATGGCGTTGATCGACCGGGGCGGGTC